>JACMJO010000099.1 GCA_014380605.1 Fimbriimonadaceae bacterium
CGACATTGGGAGGCAAAAGGAGCGACATGCCCTGACGAGCCATGAAATAGTAAAGTCCTCCGCCCATGTCGCGGAGGGGTTTCTTGATTGGGTCGAACTCCGATTTGCGAGTGCCATAGATCTGTAAGATGAATGGCTGGGCGGCGAAACTTCGATATAGGCCCATCGTATAGTCCATCGGGCTCTTGGTGCGTTGCATGTAGCACTCTTCCGACCAGAACTCCGACGACGTGCCGATGGCCCGGAGAATGGCCCTTATGTCGCCGTCAGTCTTCTTCCAAACTCCAGCCAGCTTTTCGATCACCTTTGGCGAGGGATTGGAATAGGCGAAATACTCCCAAAGCTTGGTGCAGATGTATTTCGCGGTTTGGGGATGGTCGGCCAAGTGCTCCATCAAACTCTCGGCATCCCAATTCTTGGTAATGCCCAGTATCGTCTTGTCGCCGTCGTCGTGCACGGCGGGCACGTAGCAAACGTTGTTAACGCCAAGCTTGCTTTTGGCCGCCGTCGACCTCAGGTGCTCATAGTCGAACTGGAGACCCATACCCAAGTAGTGCACGGACCACCCGGTAAGCGCTCTGGCTGCCTCCAAAACGTCCTTTTCGGTGTAGTTTCCTTCTCCAAGAGTGAAAAGTTCGAGAAGCTCTCTAGCAAAGTTGTCATTTGGGTGGAGGCGGTTGCTGGTGTGCTGGTCCAAGTACACATAGATCGACCCCTGTTTGAACAGGCTGACCAAAAGATCCTTAAATTTTCCTCGTCCTTTGGTTCGGATCGTCTCCAGATAGCCAGCCATCATCGGAAGCTCGGCGACTTTCTCATAGTCCACGGCAAAGTGGTCATGCCAAAACAGCGCGAGCTTCTGCTCAAGTGGTCGCTGCGTCATAAACATTCTAAGGGCCCAAAATGCCGCAAGGTGGTATGCGCCGGTGTCGATTCGCTTGTCGTCTTGGGCAGCAAACTCCCATGGGCTGATCGGGAACCCTTCGTCTTTATTCTCGTCGTTCAGCAAGGCATCGAGGGTTTTGTCCGGACCAAGTTTTTCAAACTTTTGACGTTCATACCGGCCCGCTCCCATCCCGAAGCGGCGAAGCAGGTGGCTAATCTTCTGCGAATCCGTCATGGTGTCATCATATCAACAATCTCTGGGGCGTCCAATGTTCATTGAGCAAAGTCCCAAAGTCCCGATCTGATTTGCCAATGGTCCCGCGTGATAGGCTGCGGGCTCAAGAGGACGGATATTGGAGTCGTCATGCTGTTGCTCGCTCTTGCCATTAGCCAAGCCACTTCCAAACCGATCGCTCCCGAGCGCCCCCTGATATCCCTTTCATTCAGCGTGCCGTCCAACGCCGGCGAGGATGAGTATCTTGCGTCGATTCGCGAGCAGATAAGGTTTGGCCTTAATGGCTTTTACATTTCAGTTAAGTGGGGAGACATTGAGACGAGCCCAGGATCGTACAATTTTAAGAGTCTGGAAGATTCGCTGGGATTAGCCAAGTTGCTCGGTGCAGATGTAGCGGTGAACTTCCAATCAATCGATACTACCAATCGTGGTCTTCCTTCCGACCTTGCAACTGCCGAATTTGACTCACCAGAGGTGCAGACCCGATTCCAATCGTTTCTTGCTGAAGCAAGTAAAAAGCTGAATAAGAGAGTGAAGTGGATCAGTTTAGGAAACGAAGTAGATGCCTACTTGAGTGCCCATCCGAATGAGGTTCCGGCATACCTTCAACTAATGCTGGCGGGCCGAAAACAGTTAAAACAAAGTTTTCTCTCCGCGTTAATAGGGGTGACATGCACCTATGATGGTTATCAGAAAAACCCTGAACTAGTCGAGAAGCTTGAAGCCTGGACCGAAGTGGTCTTTATGACCTACTATCCGATGACCCAACAGTTCGGCCCCAGGCCGATCAGCGAAGTACCGAGCGACTTTGCAGCGCTAACCAAGTTGGCTGCAGGTAGAAAGCTGTTGTTGCAGGAGATTGGGCTTCCTGCATCAGAGATTGTTGGTTCCAGCGAGCAGATCCAAGCTGACTTTGTCTCGGAGGTTTTCAAGCAATTGAGCAAACACTCAAGCCGTATTGCATTTGCCAACTACTTCCTGCAATACGATTTCCCGCCTCAACTCTTGGATGTCTTTGAAACCTATTACGGGATCAAGGACGAGAAATTTCGGGCATTTCTGGGATCGCTCGGGATAAGAAAAACGGATGGTACACCCCGCAAGGCGTGGTCACGCTTCCGCGATGAGACAATATCCTGGTTCAAAATCAGTAGCGTCTAGGGGATTGCAGTCGCAAGGCTCCGCAACATCTGCTTTGTTTGGCCAATGGACACGCAGCCGTCGGTCACACTCTGCCCGTAGACGGTTTCTGGTCCTATATCTTGTCGACCTTCGACCAGGTTGCTCTCGATCATCACCCCCAGAATTCCCTGAGAGCCACCCCTTAGCTGTTCGATAACACTCTCCAGTACGGCGCCCTGCAATCGGTAGTCTTTCTTGCTGTTGCCATGGCTACAGTCGATCATCACTTTGGCGGGCAATCCTTCCTTCGTTAGTCTCTCAATAGCCTTTTCAACATGTTCCGCCTCAAAGTTGGGCCCGGTACGGGATCCGCCCCGAAGGATGATATGGCAGTCCTCATTTCCATTGGTCTCCAAGATTGCGGCAATCGCCTGTTTGGTAACTCCCGGAAACCAGTGGCGGTTCCGCGCGGCAACAACGGCATCTACAGCCACCTGAACGTTTCCTTCGGTGTTGTTTTTGAACCCAACCGGCATCGAAAGGCCACTTGCGAGCTCGCGATGCACCTGGCTTTCCGTCGTTCGCGCGCCAATGGCCACCCATGACGTGACGTCGGAGATGTGCTGGGGAATCTGGGTGTCCAAGTATTCGGAGCCGGTCGGCAAGCCAAGAGCATTGACATCGACAAGAACTCGCCGTGCGATGCGGAGACCTTTGTTGATGTGGAAGCTCTCGTTGAGGTCGGGGTCATTGATGAGTCCCTTCCAGCCAACACTTGTGCGAGGCTTCTCAAAATAGGCCCGCATAATAACCAGAACCTTGTCCTTCACCTGGTCCGAAATCTCTTTAAGCTGGACCGCATAATCGACCGCCGCTACCGCGTCGTGGATCGAGCATGGCCCCACAATCGCCACCAATCGGTTATCTCGACCATGCAAGATGTCCGCGACCTGGTTTCTCGTCGTGGAGACCAAGTCGACGATCTCGTCCGTGATCGGAATCTCCTCCTGCAATATTGCAGGAGGAATCAGCGGACGGATTTGGCGGATACGGAGATCGTCGGTCGGGTGGTGCATAGCAGAGCGTTCCGTGCCGCTACGCTGCGGTTGAGGATATCTAAAGGATACCGGCACCAGACTAAACCAAGCCTTTGCATTGGACTTGCGACCTGTTACCATGAGGTCAATGCATTTGAAATACCTTTCCGTTGCTATTGCCACAAGTGGCGTGATTCTGGGTTTTGCAACCATGCCTTCACCGCCCAGGTCATCCGAAAAGGCAGTTGAGAAGGCGCTACCTATACTGCAAAGAAGCGCCAAGGTTTGGTTTCAGAAGACTAAGTGCGGTAGTTGCCATCACCAGGCACTCAACATGGCGACAGTCGCAATCGCAAGCGAGCGGGGATTTAAAGTCGACGAGCAAAAGCGACTTGAACAACTGCAAAAATTCGCGGAACGCGGCAGCTTGAGTCGCTTCGATCAGTACGAGAGCACGGGGGCGATCAATGGCTCCGCAGGGTTTTCCTATTTCCTCTTTGCCATGGGGGCCGAGAACGTGCCGAAGTCCGAGTGGACGGATTCGACCGTCTACTACCTACTGGGCAAGCAAGCCGCTGACGGTCGTTGGCCGAGCTTCAGTCATCGCCCGCCGTTAGAAGCTTACGCATCCACCATGACCGCGATGTCGATACGGGGAATCAGTTTATATGCGCCTAAGCATCTTCGTCGACCGGCCAATGAGGCTATTGAGCGCGGTAAGAAGTGGCTTATTGGGTTGCAACCCCAGAATAACGAGGATGCCGCTTTCAAGGTGTTGGGACTGTATTGGTCGGGAGCCACTCAAGACCAAATCCATAGGTCCCGTGACCTCCTTTTGAAGCTTCAGCGAGGCGACGGGGGTTGGGCGCAATTGCCGACCAGGGACTCTGACGCCTACGCAACCGGTCAGGCTCTCGTTGCTCTGAATATTGCTGGAATCGCTACCGACCATCCGGTCTACCAACGCGGGGTCAACTACTTGCTGCGGAATCAATTGGCCGATGGCTCGTGGCTCATTACAACCCGTCGGAGGCTCCCAGGACTGCCATACTTTGAAACCGGCTTTCCGCACCGTCAGCACCAGTTCATTTCGTTCGCTGGAACCGCTTGGGCCACCATGGCATTGGCGATCGAGAGCCGCTCAGAGGCGAGCCTTCCATTTTCGCGAACAATGGTTCCCGAGAGAAGAGGCAAACCTGCGGCCTACGCCATGAATCCCAAAGACGACCGCCTTTTTCGAGCGGTGGTGGAGGGCTCGCTCGATGACGTGAAGAAGGCGATAGCAGCCGGAGGCAGCGTTAATGGGCTTTCTAAGGGCGGCGCGACGCCGCTTTTGTATGCGGTTCGCGATCCACGCAAGGTGGAGCTGCTGCTCGCTAAGGGCGCCAACGCGAACTTCGTATCAAAACTGAAGTCGACGGCCATGATGCTCGCGGCGGAGAACCCCTGGAACCGAGAGTCTTTCGATTTATTGATCAAGGCTGGGGCCAACCCTCACTATCAACGTAGCGGTATGGAGAACGTCCTCTCAACGGCGGCCACGACCGGTTCGTTCTCGGTTCTCAAGTCCTTGATCTCACACGGCGCGACGAAGAAGGAAATGCAGCTGGCAACCAAGCTCGGTGTATGGGCAGACCACCTCCCAACAGTTCAATTCTTCCTAGAAAATAGCGTTGATCCGGGATTCAAACCTGACGAACTGGCTGACCCACTTCTACTTGATGCGGTGGTAGACGGTAAGACTGAAATCGTTCGGTACTTGCTCACAAGGGGTGCAGATGCCACCTTCGTAATGGACCCGGTTGGCATGTCGATCCTCATGGTGGCTGCCATGTGCGACTCAGGTTCCACCGAGATCGTAGAAATGCTCCTTGCCAAAGGCGCCGACCCTAGTTACCGATCAAAGGAGGGCAAAACCGCACTCAGCCTCGCCCAGAAATATGGAAACGACGAGATCGCCAAGGTGATCTCGTCGTTCAAGTCACGATAATGCTTGAATCTTTGATTGCTTGATTGCTAGATTCAATTCAGCAACCAAGCATTCGAGCAATCAAGCAATTCCCTACTTGTCTAAGGCAACCGCAACCTTGGCTTTGCTCCGAATCGCCGCTTGAGCCGCCGCTAATCTCGCGATTGGCACTCGGAAAGGAGAGCAGCTGACATAGTCCAAGCCGATCTGCTGGCAGAACTCGATCGACTCCGGATCGCCGCCGTGCTCGCCGCAGATACCGCACTTGAGGCCCGGACGCGACTTCCGACCCTCTTCTACCGCCATTCGCATGAGTCGGCCAACGCCAACCGTGTCGATCGTCTCGAATGGGTTTCGAGGAAGGATCTTCTGCTCGACGTACCGCTGAAGGAACTTGCCCTCCGCGTCGTCTCGCGAGTAGCCAAAGGTGGTCTGAGTAAGGTCGTTCGTGCCGAAGCTGAAGAACTGCGCATACTCGGCGATCTCGCCTGCGGTAAGAGCCGCGCGAGGAATCTCGATCATGGTGCCAAAGGTGTAAGGAATCGCCACGCCCTGCTCGGCAACGATCTTCTTCGCTTCCGACTCAAGCTGACCCTGCACGACCTTCAACTCATTGACCGTTGAAACAAGCGGGATCATGATCTCGGGAAGGACCTTGACTCCTGCCTTGGTGAGCTTCGCCGCCGCCTGAAGGATGGCTCGGGTCTGCATGATGACCAAGCCGGGCAGAATGATGGACAGGCGCACGCCGCGCAGGCCGAGCATCGGATTCTGCTCCTTCATCGCTTCCACTTCCGCCAGAAGCTTCATCTTCTCTTCCAACTGGCTCCGAAGCTTGGCAGATGCATCATCGGTGGGGCTGGAGAAGCCGAGTCGAGTCTTTAGCTCCGTCGTCTCTCGGATGAGAGTCTCGTGGGAAGGAAGGAACTCGTGAAGGGGAGGATCGATGAGGCGGACCGTAACCGGCAAGCCGTCCATCGCTTCAAAAATGCCCTCGAAGTCGCTCTGCTGGACCACCTGAAGCTTGTCGAGCATGTCCTGTCGAACCGTCTCATCCTTCGTCAAGATCATCTCTTGAACGAGCGGTAGTCTATCGGCTTCGAAGAACATATGCTCCGTTCGGCAAAGGCCAATTCCCTCTGCCCCAAACTCAAGCGACTGCTTGGCGTCGCGAGGATTGTCGGCGTTGGCTCGGATGCCAAGCGTTCGGAACTCGTCTGCCCACTCCATCAAGATTCCAAAGGAGCCGCTCACTTCAGGAGCGATCAGCTTGAGCGCGCCCAGGTAGACGTTTCCAGTGGAGCCGTCCATCGTAATGGTGTCGCCCTCTTTAATGATGTGGCCGCCAACCTTGAAGTGCTTGGTGTGGTCGTCCACGTCCAAAGCCTCGGCGCCCGCAACGCAGGGGATGCCGAAGCCGCGAGCAACAACCGCCGCGTGGGAAGTCTTTCCGCCGCGAGCCGTTAAAACGCCCTGAGCGGCAAGCATGCCGTGAACGTCATCGGGGTTGGTCTCATCTCGAACCAAGATCACCTTCTCGCCCGCTCCGCCATGAACGCCTCGCTCAGCGGCGGTGTTCGCGTCGAATACGGCGATACCAACTGCGGCTCCCGGAGAAGCGGCAAGGCCGGTTGCCAAGAGGGTTGCGCCCTCAAAGGAAGCAGGATCGATGCGAGGGTGGAGGAGTTGGTCCAAATGCGATGCGGTGACTCGCTGAATCGCGGTCTCCTTGTCGATCAAGCCTTCCTTGACCATCTCGACCGCCGCGCGGACAGCCGCGGGTCCGGTTCGCTTACCGGATCGGCACTGGAGCATAAACAGCTTGCCGTGCTCGATGGTGAATTCCAGGTCTTGAAGGTCCTTGTAGTGGCCCTCGAGGATGTCGCAAGTTCTTACGAACTCGTTATAAACCTCAGGATTTTGCTTCTCGAGCTCGCTGATGGGCACTGGCGTTCGCACACCGGCAACCACGTCCTCGCCCTGAGCATTCATCAGGTACTCGCCGTAGAGCAGCTTCTCGCCGGTGGATGGGTCGCGGGTGAAGGCGACGCCGGTTCCGCAGTCGTCGCCTGCGTTGCCATAAACCATCGACTGGATGTTGACCGCCGTTCCGATCTCGTCAGGAATCTTCTCGGTGCGGCGATAAACGATCGCGCGGTCGTTGTTCCAGCTGCGGAAGACCGCTTCAACCGACAGGTTGAGTTGCTCCCAAACGTCGGTTGGGAACTCTCGACCGGCGTTCTCCCGAACGTGGGCCAAGAACAGTTCGCAAACTTCTTTCAGCTGATCTGCGCTCAGATCCAAATCTTCGGTCGCGCCGACTTTCTCTTTGTACTTCTTGAAAATGTCTTGGTCGAACGCGTGCTTGCTCAGGCCGAACGAGACGTCGCTGAACATCATGATGAAGCGGCGGTAGCTGTCATAGACAAATCGCGCGTCGCCGGTCTCAGAGATCATCGCCTGGACGGTGGTGGGGTTCAGACCGAGGTTCAAAACCGTGTCCATCATGCCGGGCATGGAGAACTTGGAACCGGATCGGACGGAGACCAGGAGGGGCTTGGTCGAGCCGCCGAAGGTCTTCTCCATCTGCTTCTCAAGGTCGGCAATCGCCGCTCGCATCTCGTCCTCAAGGCCAACGGGAAGGCGCTTGCCCTGCTCGTAGTACTCGTTGCAGACTTCGGTAGTGATGGTGAAGCCGGGGGGGTCGGGCAGACCGATGTTGCTCATTTCGGCGAGGTTGGCTCCCTTGCCGCCGAGGAGGTCGCGCATAGTAGCATTGCCCTCCCGAAAGAGGTAGACGCGCTTGTTGCTCATATTAAGGTTGATTACTCCTGAAAGGTATCGGATGCGCGCACGGCAGCAATGGCGGGCGTGTCCTGGAATTACGGCAAAGTTTACCCGGAGGCAACTCCCCACTCCCCGCCGCGGGAGAGTGGCCGGGGGTGAGGGGGCAGGCGACTATGCCTGTTGCGAAGAACCTAAAACCTGTTCTTCCGGGACTTCCTTAAACTTGTTCATCAGCGCCCAAACTAAAAACCAAACCGCCCAAGCCACAAGTACAACAAGCTTCAGCACACGGGTATCAGAATCTCCCATGAAGGCAAAAACCAGTAGAAGAAAAGGGGAAAGATAGATATACAAGGGCAAGGAGTGCTCTGCCTCCAACAGTTGGCCGCAACTCACACACTTGTGCTTCTCCATGAACACACGCTTCAACAGCGGAATAGGTGCATTGCACTTCGGACAGCTAGGCATTTCTGGATTCAATTATATAGCCGCTTCGATCTTCAGAGTAACTATAATCTCGATGTGACTGAGCTGACGCGAAACCAGAAAGCGATCCAGTGGTTACTAATAATCATCCTAGTGGTGATTGTTGTTGCGTTGTCGCTATTCCTCGAGCGAATATTTGTCAGCCTCAACATGATCTCCTGGGTTGCCGATGTCCTCTCCATCTGCCTTGCCATAGGCATCGTGACGACTCCATTCACTATTTACTTGGACCGAAAGAAGAGGAACGAAGAACAGCCACCCTAACCCCGGCTTCGCTGCCTCCAGACGCTCCCTCTGGAGGCTAACAGTCAGGGCGTATATGTCCCGACAGCGAAGAAAGAGTTGTGGAGGCTAACACCTGACACCCCCAACAACTCGTGCCTCGCTGTTGAGGGATTCAAAGTTTGATGTCTCCGCACCGAGGAACAACCTGTGGAGTTAAGACCTGACAACCGCCACAACACGGGCTTCCCTTTTGTGGGTCAAAAAATCTAAAATACTCCTGCCTTCTTAGTGCAATGAAGATGGAGGCAGTGAGTTCGTTTACTTGGTGAGGTGCATATGGCATACATAGATCATTTTCGGGCGACAGATGAGGATGTTGATGGAGAAACGCATAACGGCGTGGCATTTAAGATTGCGACCAACATTGTTTACAAAGCCACTGTCATCGACTGGACAACCTCATTTAGAAGCGTAGGCTTGGCGTTCGGTGAAAAAGTGATCATTACCCAGTCAATGGAATATGAGCGCGAGTTTCAATTCACTACTCCAGGTGCGCAGCACATCATCGATACGGACAAGGAGGAATGGTTCATGTTTGGGTATGAGGGCTGTAAACCATCACCTAAAGTGCTCACCCCTAGCAATGACTTCGTTGAAATAACCTTCCAGGATGGACAAAACCATACAACCATCAAATTTGAGCGCGTGATTTGATCCCCAACTCGCCCCGAGTTGGGGGTAGGAACTCCGCCTCCAAACCTGCACCTCGCGACACGGGGCGTGTCGGGGGAGCAAAAGGACTACGCCGTCTTCAAACCCCATGAATAATCAATCATGGACAAGCCGCAGCCTCTTCTCCGCCAGTTGCACCCGTGCGGCCCTAATTGCGAGCTCCTGAACCAGGTTGGTAAGGACCTTGCGAACCTTCGCGAGCTTGTTCCCAAGTTGGATGCACTTCACAAAGAAGACCCTGAGAATGCCCTTTGGCAGAGGCGTCATGCGGAAGCGGCTTCCATGCTGGTGGACTATGAGGTCCGTTATGCGTCGATGGTCAAGGTTCGGGAGAAGGCTCTCAAGATTTTCCGGCGGCTTCGCCCGACGTTAGGCGCGGAGAACATCCGCAAGGAAAGGCAAGCCACCCAGCAACGCCCTTTCAAGCCAGAGTTGGAGGACCGCTTTCAGTCTCTGATCGACGAGCTTGAGGATTTGGTGTTCGAGTTTGCGGTTACGGAAGGCGACGAAGAAACAAAACGCGCCGAGCTTCTAACCCTGGTGGATTCCCTTTCCACACAGATCCAAATGGTTGCGACCGATCTCGGGCTGGACAGAGGCAGCGCCGCTATTCGAGAAGCCGCTCTTCAGATGGCGAAAACTCTTGAGGAAGCTCAAACCACGGTTGAAGAATCGAAGGCTAGTCCGTCCAAAACCTAACTCAATGGCTTGGCGTCGCGGCTACGGCTCTCAGCCGAGCTTCTCCTTCAGCTTCTTGCCCAACTCGATCTCTTCCCCGCTTCCCCGAA
>JACMJO010000100.1 GCA_014380605.1 Fimbriimonadaceae bacterium
AAGCCAAAGCGAAGCATTCTGTTCATGTGTTTTTCGGGCGAAGAGATGGGCCTCGTGGGTTCGGCCTACTATGCGGCAAATCCGATTATTCCCTTGGAGAAGATGCAATGCCTCATGCAGATGGACATGGTAGGGCGGGATTCGTTTGGCGCCCAGAACGGCGATCAAAAGAGAATCGACAAGGTCGAAGAGAATCGCGACACGATGCGCCTAGTCGGCTCCAAGAGGATAAGCCAGGAGTACGACGACATCATCCAGGATGTCAACCAGTTCGTCGGATTCAAGTTCAAGTACGACAGTGAAGACGTTTACACCCGAAGCGATCACTACAACTTCGCCAAGAACGGCGTCCCGATCGCATTTCAGTTCTGCGGCTTTACGCCCGACTATCACCAGCCAACCGATACGGTCGACAAGATCAACTTTGAGAAGCTGGTCAACTCGGCCAAGCTTTGCTATTTGACCTTGATGAAGGTGGGCAACATGGATGGGAAGCTGAAGCGAAACGCACCGGGTTAGAGATGGGGATTGTGGCCTGTGGTTGTGGCGTCATCCCAACGCCCCGCAATCCCATGGCACAAGCCACAAACTACAGAACACATCACTAGCCTGGCTTTTTGAACTCATACACCCAGGCTCGCATCTTAGCGACCATGGGCTCCGATCCGTATCGCTCGGCCAATAGCCGGGCAATCTCCTCTTGCAACGGCCCGGGATCTACTCCCATACCGACAATCTGTCCGTACATGGGCGAGCCTGTCATGAGCCCCTTGGAAGCGGCCAAAGCCGAGACGGATTCGCACTGTTTTTCGACAGCCACCGGCATCGAGGTCTCAAATCCTGCCGCCTTTCCCGCCTCGATGAATGGAGTCGGGTCAGACCACCCAAAGGGCGTCTGCAGAAATGTGGGAGTATCCACCGGAATCATCTTCGTGACCACCTCTTGAGTGGTTCTGCCAACATCGTTGCCCTCCAGGCTGTCCCACACGTTGAAAATGTAGGCTCCTCCAGGCTTCAAGACGCGAAACGCTTCACGGAATGCAGCCGGCTTGTCGGGGAAGAACATCACGCCGTACTGGGTCACGACTACGTCGAATCGGTTGTCCTCGTACGGTAACTCCAGGGCGTCGGCCACGGACCAGGTGACGCTGAGGTTGGGACGCACCGACTTCGCCCGCTCCAACATATCGGCGTTCAAATCCGTGGCGATGATATCGGCGTTTGGATTCGCACGCTCCAGTGCTTCGGTCGAAACTCCCGTTCCGGCGGCGGTTTCCAATATCGAGCTTGGCGAGTGCCTTGCGACTCGTTCCGCGATATCGACTGCATAGGGCCGGAAGAACATCGGGCCCATGTACTGGTCGTAGTTTTCTGGAACGTTGCCGACAAAGGCGCTGGTGTTTGTTGCTGTCTCCATTTGGGGTTCCTACAGGTCAGCAAACGCGATTGATTTCGTTTTTGTTCCAAAAGAGGGATATGGCCCTTTTGGCAGCCATATCCCACGATTCGCCCCTAGTCTTCGATACTCTGCCCAATCAGGTCGATCATGCGATCGTATTCCATTGGGATGAAGAGGCCCATGGACAGCTTGCCGTTGGCAGTGGCCGATTTAACTGCAAACGGCTCGTTCAAGCCCTTCAGTGCATCCATGACTTCTTGAACGCACTTGCCGTCCTCGCCCCACTTTTTCATGTCGATCGAGTTCTGGAACCCTTCGACCATTCGAGCGATGTTGAAGGCAACCAAGGTCTGCTGGCCGTTTACGAGGTCCTTTGATCGGCCCTGCCAGAGGCTATCCGTCTCCAATCCGTGCTCGCGAGTCTTCAGGCTTGCAATGGCCCGGTCGAGCAGTTTGGCTGAGGACGAGGCCACTACAGTTTGGCCAATAAGCGCCCAAGTAATTGTCTTGTCCTTGGCCAGTACGTCGCCCCGAACAGCTCCGCCGTCGCCCATGCCTTCAGCAATGCCGTCCTGGAATTCAGCTGCCGCCTCGCCGGCGAGCGTATAGCGCTTGACGTCGCCATCCACTTTCACTTCAAATGCAGGCTCCGCGCTTCCTTCTTGGATTTCCTGCTCCAATCTCTCTCGGAGCCTTTCCGCAAGGGCGGCGGCTTGTGAGCCTTGCTGATCGTCGATCACCAATAGTACGTCGACTCCAGCCGGGTCAGTCGAACTTTGACCGGGATAGATACCGATCACCGCGTTGCCTTGGAAAGCCGGGAGGATGTCCTTTCGAACGCTTAGGTTCATCTCCCTGCTGAGGTCCTTTTCAAGGTCGGCAATCATCTTTCGGCCGTCATTGTCCTTACCCATGGCGAGCTCGAAGCTCTCAAAATACTTGCTGGGCTGGGAAAGCGCGGTGAACCCGTAGGCGCCGCTCGGCAGGATGTCCATCAAGTCGCTTCGGATCGGCGCCATTGCGGATAGGGGCTGAAGCCACTTCGCTTTCTCGGCATCGTATTGGCCGTTGAAGCTGACCGCGATTCCGCCGTCTCTGATCGCCAGTCCAACGCCAATCCACTTTTGGGAAACGAGCATTTCCTGGGCTTCTTTAGGAGCATCCTTCGCGAATGTCGCCCAAGCCTCGGGAGCCATGAAGACCTTAAGGTTGGAATCGGAGTCGATCTTCGCTTGCTCAGTGATGAAGTCTGGCCTTTCGAGAATGGAGTCCTGTTTGCCCTCGGCAACCAGCTCGACTTGGTGAAGCACGTTGCCCATGCCAACTACGAGCAGATCCTCAACCACCATCAGGCCGGGACCCTCGTTTTGAATCTGGTGATAGCGTGTGCCGCGCCAGAACATCGGCTTGCCATGCTCTTTTATGATCTTGGAGACAGCGGGGCCGTCGCTGATCGCGAAGAAAGCGACCGCGGATTCTTCTGGATTGAAGTCTTTGCCATGCTTCTCAGGAGCCAGCATCGCGAAAGCAACGCCGCGCTTGGCATAGGGTCGAATCTTCTCAGCGGCCGGGCCCTGAACAACCAAGTCGGTCATCGCGCCATCGATCTGCTTGTCGAGGCCGTTTCTTGTCAGCGCTTCATCGATCTTCTTGAAAACTAGGGTCTGGTTAGGGGCGGGCGATAGGTCGGCTGATCCGATGACAAGCGCATTGCTTGGAATCAGTCGAAGCGCCGCTTCGCCGGGTCGAGCAAAGAGGTTATTGAATGCAACGGCGGTACCTATGACGGCAACCGAACCGATCACAATTCCAATCCTTGCCAAGATGCGTCGTCGCCGAACGCGGGGTGCAATTACACTAGTCATCAGTCGAAACCCTCCAATAGGTCGCCATCCATCTTATCGGCATCTGTTCCAGAACCCACGATGATGGGAACATATGCCCAGGCTCGGGGTCCGTGCAACTAGTCCAAAGTCCCCCTATGGGATGAGGGGGGTGATGAAGGTGATTGGGTGGGGCGGTAGTCACGGGGTGAGCAATGCTTTCATAGAGAGAACTTATCATCTCCATCATCTCCATCACCTCCATCACCCCCATCACCCGCTCATCCCCCAAAGCCCGCTACAATAAGACCGTGTCCACTTCCGACTTGGCCCACCTGCTGAGACCAACCGAGCGCAATCCGGGAATACCTCTGGACCTCGATTGGGTGGAATCTATTCAGGTGAACAGGTCTGCGGTTGAGCGGCGAGCGGCCACGCTTCCTGGTCGGCGGACCGTCAAGAAGCAGTGGCAAGCGGCTTG
>JACMJO010000101.1 GCA_014380605.1 Fimbriimonadaceae bacterium
CGCCTCAACTTCCGATCGTTGAAACTAGCCATCAGGAGCGAGTTCCCAAACGCGCTCGTCCCGACCACCATTCCGGTTGGGGCGTTGACGCTGGAGAACCGAACAAGGGGATCGAGAAAACCAGGATCGTTATCGCCACACGGCTGACCGGGACGCCAGCCAAAGTTTCCGCCTGCAACCAGGCGATTCACCTCGTCGTCGCAGTCTGGCCCGTTCTCCGAAACGAACACCCGGCCGGAAACCTGGTCGATAGCCAGGCCAAAGCAGTTGCGGTGGCCCTTGCTGAACAAGGGATTCCCTGGGATGGGATTATCGCCGGGAATCGAGCCGTTTGCGTTATAGCGAAGCACCTTGCCCGCAGGAGTCGAATCCGACTGGGAATTGGAGGCATTCTGGACGTCGCCTAGAGTCACGTATAACTTGCCATCCGGACCAAACTCCAACCGCCCGCCATTATGATTGGCGCTCGCAGGTAGGCCAGGCACGATCACTGTGGGATTTGGCCCCGAACCGTTATCCGTAAATCGCACTACCTCGTTCTCGGTACCGCTAGCCTTGGTGTAGAAGACGTAAACGAAGTTATTGGCTTGATAGTTAGGATCGATCGCCAAACCAAGCAAGCCCCGCTCGCCATCGGATTCCACCGAGACGCTGAAAATTGGATTGGGCAGAACCGTGCCGTTAACGACTTTGCGAACATTCCCCGTCGCCTTCTCGGTGAAGATGATGTCGCCATCAGGGGTGAAGCGCAGAGCCGTCGGCACAGACAAGTTGCCCACCACCACTTGCGCCGCAAGGGTCCCGGTAGATCCGCCTCCCCCGCCTCCGCCGCCACAGGAAATTGAAAGGGCCGCCATCAGTAAGGCAAGCGATCTAACGCAACGATAGGGTTTCATGGAAGCCAAACTCATATGATCGAAGTATCTCCAGCCTATAGACGACTCTTAGAAAGATACGGGAACATAGACGCAATCGATGCCTCAATTTCCCTACTAAGCTGGGATCGCCAGGTATTGATGCCATCCGGCGGAACCGAAGCCCGGGGCGCTCACGTCTCCAGGCTCGCCCGGATGCGGCATAGCCTCCTGACGAACGACGAACTTCGCCAGGCAGTTGCCGACGTAGAAGCGGAATCCTCGCCCAGTTCAGTTGAAGCTGCCGTAGCCAGGGTCCTCCGTCGCGAACTCAAGACGCAAGGCAGCCTGCCGTCGGAACTGATCATGCGCAAGTCGCGAGTCTCGTCCGACGCATATGAAGTCTGGAAACAGGCGAAGGCCGAGAACGACTTTCCCGCACTCAAGCCTTACCTAGAGGAGCTGTTCTCCATCGCCAAAGAGACCGCTGAATGCATCGGATTCAAGGACCACGTCTACGACCCGCTTATCGACTTGTTTGAGGAAGGGGCAACCTATGCCGATGCACGGGCAATGTTCGACGCAATCAAGGGACCGATCAGCAAGTTGTTGAAGGGAATCAGGGAACGAGGGAATTCGGTTGATGATTCCTTTGTGGCCAAAGACTTTGATCGCCCTCGACTGAGAGAGTTTGCCCAGCATGCGGCCAAAGAGGTTGGGTTCAACTTCAATGCCGGTCGTCTGGATATCTGCACCAATGCCTTCTGCACCCATCTGGCCAATCGCGACATCAGGATGACCACTCGCCCGAGCGACCATCTTAAGGGCATCGTCTCCAGTTCCCTGCACGAAATGGGGCATGGCTTCTACGAACAGAATTCGCCTCCCGAATTCGAAGGCACGCCCCTTGCCGGTGGAATATCGTTGGCGGTCCATGAGAGCCAGTCGCGGCTTTGGGAGAACATTGTCGGACGGTCGCGGGGATTCTGGCGAAAGTTCCTGCCGGACCTCCAATCGCGGTTTCCCGGAATTCAGACCGACCCCGAGGGAATGTACCGCGCGATGAATAAGGTAGAGCCCGGATTCATTCGCGTCGGCTCAGACGAGGTCAGCTACAACTTGCATATCTTGGTACGATTCGAGCTTGAAACCGAAATCCTGACGGGTCAGGTCGCGATTGCGGACCTTCCCGAGGCGTGGAATGCGAAGTACACCGAGTATCTAGGGATCACCCCACCCACCGACACCCTTGGTTGCCTGCAGGACGTTCACTGGTCGCGAGGAACCATCGGCTACTTCCCCACCTACACGATGGGAAATCTGATCAGCTACCAGATGTGGGCTTGCCTGACTCAAGACCTAGGTGCGGACGTGCTGGATCGGCAAGACTTCGGCTCTGTGCTCGGATGGCTGAAAGAGAAAGTCTATTCACAAGGCAAGCTTCATGTACCAAAGGATTTGGTGACTCGGGTGACAGGAAGACCGATGGAACCCACAGCTATTCTCGCTGGACTTCAGGCGAAGTATGGCGAAATATATGGGATCTAGCTCGCCTAAGATTCCTTGAACTGCTCCACATATCGCAGACAACAAGCCCGGATTCTGCCCCGAATTCGGTTGATGAATGCTGCTCTTTGGGTTACTCCAACTGCCCCACGAGCATCGAGGATGTTGAAGACATGGGAGCACTTCAGGGCTAAGTCAAAGGCTGGGTAAACCAGGGCCATGGGGCCGGTTTCTCGTAAGGTCGGCATAGCTCCCGCCACGGCAGGCTTCACGTCATCAAAATCGTCAGTGTCCGCCGCAGGCTCAGTTGCGGTCAAGATGCCTTGTTTGGCATCCCAGAACACAGGCGTCTCAATGACTCGCTTGCTCTCCGCCTCAAAGATGTCAAAGAGCTGGAACAGCATCTTCGTGTCCGCGACCTCGAAGTTGTACACGTTGTTCTGCATTTCAAGTTGCCAGTCGATCTCCTTGTAACTCAGCGAATCGTTCCACATTAAGTCGGTCCAAAAAGAAGCCTGGTTATCGCGCATGAGGCACAGCCTTTCGGGACCATACGTAATCTCAGCGCAGACCGGATTGCACTCGATGCCGCCCATCTGCTGGAAGAAGGTGAATTGCGTGATCTCGGCTCCGTCGAGCCAGACTTCCCACCCCACGCCGCTGGCACCTGCCGCCTGGCTCTCCCAATCGTCCTCAACCAAGCGCACATCATGCTTCGAAGTGTCGAATCCCAAAGCATCTAGTGACCCCATGTAAAGGTCCACAATGTTGTCCGGACTGGGTTTCATCACCACCTGGTATTGGTAATACCGCTGGCTTCGCATCGGGTTGAGGGTGTACCGACCGTCAGCAGGGCGTCGGGATGGCTGCACATAGGCGGCATTCCAAGCGTCCGGCCCCAAGACTCGCAGTGCGGTTGCCGGATGCATGGTTCCCGCTCCGACCTCCATGTCGTAAGGCTGGAGGATGGCGCAGCCTTGCTCAGCCCAATAGGCATTGAGTTTGGAGATCATGTCTTGAACGGTCATTTCGAGGCTGAGGATACCAGCCGGTCCTAGGCCATTGGGGCTGGGACCTTGGCGATCATCTTTGAGGGTGTTAAGGTAACGGCGCAATGAAAACACTCGCACTCATCCTCGTTGGCATCGTCGCCGCTAGCGGCTGTAGCAAGCTCTTCGGTCCTCGGGTTACCGACTCGGGCAAGCA
>JACMJO010000102.1 GCA_014380605.1 Fimbriimonadaceae bacterium
TACAACTACCCAGCCCTTTATCGACAGCTTGTTCGGGGCCCCGTCGGTCGGCGGCGATGTTGGCGTTAAGAACTACGAGATACAAATGGGCG
Source organism: Fimbriimonadaceae bacterium (assembly GCA_014380605.1). Lineage (GTDB taxonomy): Bacteria > Armatimonadota > Fimbriimonadia > Fimbriimonadales > Fimbriimonadaceae > 55-13. Next base: position 93 of record JACMJO010000102.1, read on the forward strand.
ACCGAGAGTATGTGGCGGGCGGCTACTATGTGCCCAATGCTCCGGGGACTCCCGAAATTCGGTATCCCACCTACCAAAACTTTAACAACGAGACTCGGGCCGTCAACTTTATCCATTGCCTCTTGCTCGCCTATATCGGGCCGAACCAATACGGCTTCGATGCCTTCAACGAGGGGATCGTTCGAGCAGTGACGATGCGGATTGCCCGGCTCACTCAGGTTCAAACGGCGTTAGGTCTCGATCCTGAGTTGGTGGAGCAAGTCCTCGTCAACGTTTACGATGTCGAGGGCCATTACGATTGGTACAACCAGAGGGCACTCGGCGGAGCCAAGTTCATCGCTCCCAATCTTCGCGATGTGCCGATTCCCGATGCCGGTTCCTTGGGCGGCCTGTTTTGGGTCCGATACAAAATGGCCGGCTCGGCTTGGGCGAAAGCTCTGGTTGAAGTCCCCGGCGAACAGTTCCTGAAGACCTTCAACGAGGGTTTTTATGCCCAGCCAGGAATCGCCAACAATGTCCCCGCGTTAGTCGCTTTGGGGCAGTCCACGCTCAACACCCTGCGCCCAGGCGACCCCAGCATCGAGGGATTGAGTTTCGCGGAGTGGTTCAAACGCCAGTACATCCTGGAGACCAAGAACACCTTTGGACCGAAGCTGCTGGTTGAACCTGTACCCGTAACCTCATCGTTGGGAGGCTCCGATTTCGGCGTCTTCTTCCTTCAGGCGAACTGGTTCGACACCGCCACGAATGGCGATGAAACCCTTCTTAGCGGTACCAGCTACCCGATCTACTGGCAAGGAAACTTCACGTTCAATCGAGACTTTCCGACGACGCCGGACGCCGAAAAAATCGACATCGCGGGCGGCTATGGATCCGTGGTTCCAAACCTCAGCAAGATCAGCGGCGAAGAGCCCTATCGAGCTTCCGTCGATGTCCCCGTTCAAGACCAGATCGAGCGCGTGTATCTGCCCGTCGGTTCGATTGCGACGCCTTCGTTGCCAACCCCCCGAGACCTTTACGGGACGGTCGTTGGCGCAAGTACCCAGGCTGGAGACGTTCTTAGGCTCACAGTCACCGTGAACAGTTCGGCGATTCCCGATGTCCCGGTCACCAATAATGCGTTTGGCGTCCTGCTTGGAACAGGTTCCTTCCTTGGCAATGCCCGCCTTACCGTAAACGTCGTCCGGAACAGGCTGGGCTCGGACACGACCTTGCTAACGCGACGAGTGAACAAGGGCCCGGGGCCTCTTGCCCTCGACCTCCGAGTAGAAAGCGAACAGTCGTTTAGTCCGGCAGGCGGGCTGCCCAAAGGCATGGCCCTGATCGGGTTTCCCGTTAACCCCCTCGCAAGCGTCAACAGCGACGTTTTGGGCATCGCCGACAACCAGGTTTTGGCGGCGAGGTTTAACTCCTCAAAGGCGAAGTACGACCTTTATCCCGAACTAGAGTCGTTCAAAATCGGCCACGGCTACTTCGTGCGATTAAATGTCGCCCAGCCCGGATTCAGCGTGGTCGGCCGCAGCTACAAAAACATCGAGGCGGGAGTTGCGTTGAAGCCAGGCTGGAATCTTGTCTGCGCTCCGCTTGTGGAAGTCGTCCCGACGAGTCGGATTAGAGTCGTGAAGGCTGCGGACTTCCCTCAACCTTGGAGCAGCGCCATCGGAATCGACGTCGGAACGGACTTCTTCGAATTCACCCCCGGGCCTATCGATCCCGCGAGCGGGGCTCCAGAGACCGGGACATTGACCCCGGCTACTGACTTTGTGCCGGGCAAAGCCTACTTCGTGCGAGTTCTTGCGCCAGAAGGCGTGACCTTGTCCTTCCAAGCTGCAAGTCAAACCGGGCTTGGCCCCACCCGCTCCGTCTCCGGTCCGAGTCTAACAGGCTGGAGAATGAGCGTCACCATGACTTACGGAGCCAAGCAGAAGGCAGCCGCCATCCTGGGCCAGAGCACGACGGCGACAAGGAGTTTCGATCCTCGAGAAGACAGCGGAATGCCGCCGGGTATCGGTGGCTTCCAGGTGATTGTCGAAGACTACGAAGCGATGTATCGAGATGTGAGACCGTTGGGAGGAGGCGAGGTATTTACCTTGCACCTTCAAGGGCTAACGCCGAACAAGGTGCACCGCTTAGACTTCAAGAGCCTTTTCGGCAAGGTTCCCAGCCTGAGCTTGAGGGACAGCAAGGGCAAGTCGCTAGGCACGATTAAGCCTGGAACGGCTTTTCAGTACCTCGCAAAGAGCCGCAACGAATACATCCAAGTGGTTGTAGGAGGATCGAAGTGAAGCGTTTATCGATTTTCTTCATCGTTGCCGGCCTTGCGGTAATCATCGGATGTGGTGGTGGAGGCGGCGTTGGAGGAGGAGGCGGTGGAAACGCTACTTTAATCGGCCGCGTCCTTAGCGTCGTTACGGGAGGACCTTTAAACCCGGCAGCCTCAGTTCAAAAAGTAGGCGGTTCGCCATCGACGACGACCGATCTTTCAGATGGATCGTTTTCACTGGCCAATGTTGGCGGTGGGACGACTCAGGCTCAGGTCATCCCTAACCAACCAGCTTGGCCTTTGTTCACATTTACGTTCCCAGCTGCGAGCGGCTCCACGGTTATTGGCGACTTATGGGTTGGTCCGGAAAAAGTGACCCTTCGTGGTCGAGCCATCAACTCGACAAATGCCCAACCAATCGCAAATGCCGACGTAACATTCGGCGGCCAGAATGGAAAGACAGACGCATTGGGCATATTCAACCTTGGCGAAGTGGCCTACGCCACTTCAACCCAGACCGCGTTTTGGGGCATTGCCGGAACGGTTCGAGCGAACGGATTCTTCAAGACGGATTTCAATGCCGCGCCAAATCTCAAGGATGGCGCAAGCATCGTTAATGTGGGAGATATTCTCTTAACGCCGTCAAATGATCCAAATCCGCCCGGACCGCCGTACAATATAACTGGCAGGGTGTTGCCGATCGGAGGATCGACCGGTTGTATCGTGACCCTTAAGCAGGGAGCAACCGATTTGAGAATCTACAACGTGGGCAATGACGGTAAGTACTACTTCTGGATTGCACCGGGAACCTACGATGTGACATTCCAGAAGGGAGCGCAAACGGCGCCGACGCAGAACGTGAATCTCACTCAGCCAAACCAGACGGTTACGGTGCCCGATGTCACGCTCAACTAAACCGAGTTTCCTGAAACGAACGATGACGGTCCTGGCTTTTGCTGCGACCGGCATCGCTTCGATCTTTTACATTCAAGCCTTTGCCCAGATCGACCCCTTGCTCAATATGCGCAAGGGGGCCATCGTCAGTCCGGACCAAATGGGCATCTCCCTTGGGAAGGTCCACCTTGTCCAGTATCGCGGGGACAAGAAGGTCGCCGAGGCGACGGTTGGCAAAGTGTTCATTCCGTCCGATCGGTCTCAATTCCAACTTAGCCAAGTGCATGATGCCGCTTACTTTGCGGAGAACGGCAAGAAGGTCCACTTCTCAGCTCCAAAGGCGGTTTGGAATGCGACAGGCCGAATCATGACGGCAGATGAAGGCGTGAGGATGTGGAACGCAGACATGGATCTTCGGACGGCCGTCTTCCGCATTAATGAGCGCCAACAAACGCTTTATGTGCCAGGAAGGATTGCCGGGACTTTAAGCAAGGGAAAGTTGCTGGCCAATAACCTCAGCTACGACATTTCGAAGCAGTTTGCAAAGTTTGGCCCCGTATCTTGGGACGGCAATCTCGCTTTGAACCTGCAAGACGATGGCGCTGCTGTTCGGAAGCAATGGAAGATCGACTCGGCTGGCGGCGACATCTCCATCAAGAATGGGATCAAGCACTTCACGAAGGGAACGGCGACAGACTTCGACATCATTGTGAAGGCGGATTTGATTCAGCACGACGAAAAAACCGACGTCGTCACCGCCACCGGAAACGTACAGTATTTCTCCCCCAAAGCCAACGTAACTTGCGAGAAGGCCGTGATCTACCGGAAAGAAAAGCGGGCTGTCCTAACCGGCGCGGTGGACATGCTCGTGAAGCCAAAGGACAAACAAACCAAGGCCGTCATCGAAGAGATTCCCCCATTCAAGCCGGTCGTTCCCAAAGAGATTGCTGAGGATCGGCCCGCCGCTCCGCCTACTCAGGCTACCGGTCAAGGCAACCCAATCGACGACGACGTGCAGAATGCAAAGACCCTGAAGAACTATCCCACCGCGATTACTGCGGCAAAGATCGAGTATTGGTACGCAAAGGGTAGTCGACGAGCGGTAATCACCGGCTCCCCGCAAGCCCGCCAAGACTTGCCGGAAGGTCGTTGGCGGCACATGTGGGCGCATGAGGCATTCTATGATGGCGAAACTGAATTTTTGACGCTGAAGAGTCGACCCGGAAAGGCTGATGCAAGGGCTCAGACTTCGGTCGGCGACGATATCATCGCGGTGAGCGTCGTCGTCTCTACCAAAGAAGACGACGATGATTTGGTGGATACGGGCGTCAAAGCGACCGTGTATGGCAAATCGGATGAGGATGGAGAAGTCGGTCCCAAGCCTCCAGATCCAATCAAGCCGAAGCCAGGTGGCGGCGGGTTGCAGGGGCCAATTAAGGGAACCAAGCCCCCTCGACGTCGGTAGAGTAATCCAGTTAGTAGTCAAGCTGGGATCGCCGAATTCATTCGGCAACCCAGCTTTGCTTGAGAACCGGTCTGAAGAAACACCTCAAGCTTGTGTTTCCCGCCAAAGTCTCTCGATCAGTTCCTCCGCTTCCGGAACGTCATGAATATCGCCGACGCCAGTCCCGGCATATAGGCACATGGCCTCTATGTCTCCTTCCATGCCGATCTGTGGAGCAGTGTCTTCATAACGATGGACAAGGCTGTTGCCTGACCTAACGACAACCCGGCCCTCCTGGGGCCGATCAGGAGCCGAGGGACACCCGGCAGTTTCCCACTCGAACAGGGTGGAATTGGGCATGACTCGATGAAGTGCACCCGGCCAGCCGCCATCGAAGCACAATGTGAGGACAGTTCGATCCCTCCCCATCAATGCCTTCTTGTAAACGGTATGGGCGCGGGACTCTTTGGTGGCCACAAATCGAGTGCCAAGCATCGCCCCCGAGGCGCCGCATTTAAGAATCTCCCTAATCCTCTGACCGGTAGCAATACCGCCCGCACCTATGATAGGCGTACCTCGCGAAACCTCAACGCAGCCGGGCAGAAAGTCATCGATAGGCGTGCTCGATTGAACATGCCCGCCAGCCTCGACGCCTTGGCAAATCAGGAAGTCGGGCTGGTGTTGGAGGGCAGCATAAGCGCCCATAACACTAACTACTTGAACCCCCACAAACGCCCCTGCTTTCTGAACCCTTTCCACGTATTCCTTGTGCTGCCAATGGTTTCCCCATGAAAAGGTGACGATCGGTGCTCCCGCTTCCAAAACAACGTCAAGTCCCGTTGGCTCGAAGTGAAGGACGAAATTGACTTGGAACAGACCTTCGGTTTGGGATTTGACCTGCTTCACCCACGCGACAGCGGTTTCAGGCTCGGTCCAAGTAACGCCCATCGCGCCAACTCCACCCGCATTTGCCACGGCGGCGCAAAGCTCTGGACCAGCGATGGAGCCGGTTGGAGCTTGCCAGATTGGGATGGGCGGAAGTTCTATTTGAGCAACTCCTTGAACTGTTGCATAGTTAGTCCCGCATCCTTGATCAGTCCGGCCATTACATATTGGTTGACTGGGTTATGTCTTGGGATTATCAAGGTCGTGGCGCCGTTGGACATGATGATATGTACTGATTCACGGATGACTCTGAAGCCGGCTTTTTCAAATGCTCGAATGGCTTGTCGGTGATTGATCCCGGGAAACTTAGGCAACCTTCTCGACCTGAACGACACGCTCGTAAGAGCCTTGAGGCGGTTCATTGCCTTTCTGAACACTGAGATAGTCAGCGATCGCTTCGCGGATATTCTGAAGGGCCTGGTCCTCAGTTGTTCCCTGCGACCAACACCCTGGAAGTGCGGGGCACCATACGGCGAAAGTCTTTTCCTCTTCGTCGAAGAGGAGTCGCACGGTGTAAGTCATTTAAGAAATTATACGATTACTTCGGAGCCAACGGCCCAGCCTGTCTCAGCGGCAACATCCGACGCCCTGGTCGCTCGACAAAACCCTCGCTCTTGCCATACAGGTCGTAGGCTTCTGCCTTGTCGATCTGGACCTCGACGATCTGCCCCAGACCGGCTTCGCCTTGGAAGAAGATCAGGCCATCGATTTCGGGAGCATCTCGGTGGGATCGGCCGATCCACCAATCGCCCTGCTTGTCCTCTACTAGCACCTTCAAAGCCCGTCCGACCCAGCCCTGGTTAACCTGAAGTGAGATTATCTGCTGGGTGCGCATGAGTTTGTCGTATCGTTCCTGCTTAACCTTGGCGGAGATTTGCCCTTCCATATCATGCGAAGGAGTTCCGGGCTCGCGGGAGAACACAAATGCGCCAACTCGATCCAACTTAGCTTGCTTGACAAAGTCCAAGAGGTACTTGAACTCCTCCTCGGTCTCGCCGGGGAAGCCGACGATGAAGGTGGTGCGAATGGCGACTTCGGGCATTGCCGCCCTGACCTTCTCCAAGAGCTTTAGGTACCGCTCGCCATCCCAGGGCCGCTTCATTCGCCGGAGCGTCTCAGGATGAGCATGTTGGAGCGGAATATCGATATAGGGCAAAACCTTGGCTGAGTTGGCCATTGCGTCGATGACGTCGTCGGTGAGGCGGTTAGGATAGAAGTACAGAATCCGTATCCAGTCGATTCCGTCCACCTTATTCAATTCACGCAGTAAACGCGGAAGGGTGAATTCCTTGTAAAGGTCGAAGCCGTATTGAGTCACGTCCTGGGCGATAAGGTTGATCTCTCGGGTGCCTTGCCGAGCCAAGTGGTTAGCCTCTGCAAGCACTCGCTCCATCGGCTTAGATTGATGTCCACCTCGGAAACTCGGGATGGTGCAGAAAGTGCATTTGTGATCGCACCCTTCGCTGACTTTGAGATAGGCGCTCCAAGGTCGCCCGCTTCTTGCTCGGGTTGGCACATCGGCCCAGCGATGATGCGGAGCGCTAACCTGGATCTTCTCCTCGCGGGTTAAGCGGGGAGTTTCGCGGACGATCTCATCGAAGCGTCCCATCTGGCCGACGCCAACGTACAGATCGGCACCTGGAGCAAGCTCGGCAAGTTCCGCGCCCATGCGTTGGGCAAGGCATCCGGCGACGATGACGCGTCCCGTTTTACCCGCGCGCTTTTCCCGAACTGCCTCCTTGATCGCGCGGATGGATTCCTCTTTCGACGCCTCCAGAAACCCGCAGGTATTGATCACGGTGACGCCAACTTTCTTGGACAGGCCGTCGATCTCATACCCCGCATGGCCGAGAACGCCCGCAATCTCTTCGCTATCGACCTCGTTCTTGGCGCACCCGAGGGTAACGATCCTGACTTTTTGGTCTCTATCCATTCAACAACTGCCGTAGCACATAATGCAGAATGCCGCCGTTGCGGTAGTAGAGAATCTCCTGCGGAGTATCGATTCGGACCTTGACGGGGAATGTCTTCTCGCTCGCCTTCATCGTGAGAATTTTGCCTCCCGCGAAATCGGAGTCCAGGGCATCGGAGAAGCCAATCAGATCAAAAACTTCCTCTCCGGTGAGCCCAAGCGATTCCCGGTTTTGCCCATCCACAAACTCAAGGGGCACAACTCCCATCCCGACTAGGTTCGAACGGTGAATCCGCTCAAAGCTCTCAGCAAGGACAACCTTGACGCCCAATAGATTGGTGCCTTTAGCCGCCCAGTCCCGACTCGA
>JACMJO010000103.1 GCA_014380605.1 Fimbriimonadaceae bacterium
CAAGCAAAGTGTCGAAGTCGTGGATTCGAGTCAAGAACGTGCAGTTCCAGGATCAGGAAGTCGTCGTCTGGATCCAACATGAAATGGTTTGGAAAGAGAAATCCGGAAACGGCTGGGTCAGCAAGAAATCCACCACAAGGTGGGCGGAGAACCTGAAGCAGACTCCTCAAGGCTGGAAGATCAAGTCTTCCCAGCAACTGATGACGAACGAGCCTTGGACGTTCAAGACGAACGGCTAGGAACGGGACCTTAGGGGCCTCCTTTGCAACTCGCAAAGGAGGCCCTTCGTATTTGCGGCAGTGCTGCTTCCGTCATACTTGGCTTGCATGGACACTGAATCGGCAATTGAGAAACCAGACGAAAAGGTGCTCTTGGTTTGGCGAGTTTCCAACGCCATTAGCTACGGCATTTTCTTCATGCTGGTTGCCATTGTCACAGTTATCCTCGCCGTGTTCAATCTGGGGATTGTCATTTGGGCGATTGCTGGCCTTGTGCTTATTGGCTTGCTCTGGGCTCTATCCGGGGTTGTGCTGAGAAGGCAGTGGGAGAACTGGACTTTCCAGATCACTCCTGAGGCGCTGGAAATGTCGCACGGCTGGATTTGGAAGCATCGGCGAGTTGTGGCGCTTGATCGAATCCAGCACGTCGATATCAACTCCGGACCCTTTGATCGGAAATTTGGTCTGGTGCAGGTGGTGGTGTACACAGCGGGCACCACCGTGGGCCTGATTCCAGGGCTTGTTCCAGAGCGGGCAAATCGCCTTCGAGATCAATTGATGGCCGGCCGGTCGATCGAATGAATCGATTGCACCCGGCAACGATGATCGTGGCCTTCCTGCCCAAGCTCTACGATGCATTTCGCTCCGTTTTGCCATTCTTAGCTATCTCGTTCATATCCGGCAAGGGGGACAACACCGAACTCTTCATCGGCGCGATCGGCGTCCTCGGGGGTTTCGGAGCCATCGCCGCTTACTGGACAACCCGCTATGGATTCGAGGATGCCAACTTGGTCTGCACCAGCGGTTGGCTCTTCAAAAGGGATCGCAGGATTCCACTCTCTCAGATTCAAAATGTGAACATTAAGCAAGGGGTGCTTGAGCGTCTGTTCAAGGTCGTCACGTTAGAGGTAGAGACCGCAGCCAGTTCCGGGGCAGAAATCAAACTCCAAGTCATCACTGAATCCGCCGCCGATGACCTGAAGGCCAGGTTGGCGCTTGTTCCCGAAGTAAAGGCGCTTGCTCAAATCGAATCCGATCTGGTCTACAAGATGTCTCGACAAGACCTCCTGCTCGGAGCGATGACGGAGAATCAGGGCGGACAGATAATCTTCGCCCTCATTGGTACCGTTGGCGCCGCCGCCATCGCCCAGGTCGCTCATCGGTTCGTTCAGATCAAGGAGGTAATTCCGGGCTGGTTCTTATGGATTGGAATTATCGCCTTGATTGCGGGCATCTGGGGGCTAGGTTGGATCTATGGTGGCATCCAGTACACCATCAAATTCGCGCACTTCGCGGTCAGAAGCGAGCCTGGGATTTTTCGAATCACTCATGGGTTTTTCACCAAGCTTCAATATGCGGTGCGAGTGAAGCGGGTAGAGATGGCCACGGTCTCTTCGACGGTATGGCAGCGGATGGTCAAGTGTTGCACCGTAAGGGTGGGAACCGCAGGGACGTTTGGAGAGCAAGGCACGATGGTGCCGATCGCGATGATGCTCCCAGAGTCTAAAACGAACGCTACGCTTTCGAGCGTCTTGCCTGCTTTCGATGAGTCCAAGTTCGAGTGGCAACCTTTGCCGAGGTTCTACTTCGTCGTCACTTCGGTGCAGGCGCTCGTTTCGATGGCGATTATTGGGGCGTTGGCGTGGTTTGTAACCCACTCATTTGTGCCACGGGTCTTTCCAGATGTTCTGTGGGCGGTGCCGGCTGTTGTGGGAATTATCTTCGCCTCAACCATTGTCAATTTGATCGTTGGTTACCGTCGAGCTGGCTATGCCATTACTGAGGCCATTTTAGCCACCCGCATGGGCTTCTTTCGGCGGATTGTCACCTACATGCCCATTTCACGGATCGACACAATCGGGACCACAAATCCTTCCTGGTGGTGGAAGCGAGGCGTGACCAAGTTTGTCGCCAATGCAATGGTGCATGTTGTGCCAGTTCCGATGATCACGAGCGCTGAGGCAGACAGAATTCGTGAATTGATTGTCCGACGCCCTAAGCTACCCACGGGATTCTCATTGGATCTTATCAAAAGTGAGTAGCATTTGCTTTAGAATGGAGCAGTGAACGCATCAACTGCCAGTTCTCATGACGAGTACATCGCCAATGTCGAAGAGCCCAAGCGGGGCGAGCTCCAACTGTTGCACGATCTCATTCGCGAAACGCTGCCCGACTTTGAACCCGTCATGATCTCCGGCTTCATGGGCTATGGCCCCTTCCACTACAAGGGAAAGAGCAAAGCTTGCGAAGGCGAGTGGTTCCGAGTTGGGATGGGAGCCAACAAGACCGGCATCTCCATTTACATCTGTTCCGGAGACGAGAATGGATATTTCCCGGAGC
>JACMJO010000104.1 GCA_014380605.1 Fimbriimonadaceae bacterium
ACGCCGAGGCCCTCATCCGATTCAACTTGTCACGATCTTCGATAAGTTCGGTCAAACGGCTTCTGATGGATTCTACTGAACGAATGGGGACGAGAAAGCCATCATGTCCATCATCAACGACACCTTGAGCGCCTGAATTGGTGGTGGTAATAGGAGCTAAACCTTGCGACATTGCCTCGAGCAAGACGTTTGCCAAACCCTCGAACAGGGATGGAAACAAAAAAACTTCGTTCGAACGCATCTCATCGAGAACCCTATCCCGGGGAATGGATCCCAGATATCTATGTTTCTCAATGCCCGACTCTAAAGCGAGACATCGGGTTCCGGGGAGAGGACCCACAAGAGTCAGCTCTATATCGAGGTCCTCGACAGCCTCAAGCACGTACGGCACGCCCTTCCGCGCGCCCAAAGAGCCAACGAAAAGCACTCGCAACGGCCCAGAGTCTCGATACGCAAGGTGGTCGGCCGGAGTAGGGCACCCGTAGTTAACAACATGAATTCTGCCCTCAACCCCCGGGCACTCAGCAAGGCTGGCGGCAACGAATTCGCTCGGGACAATGATGTCCTGAGCAAGTCGTGCTTCTTGGTCTTTACGTTCAAGTTTTTCTGGTGAGTCGTTCAATCCTTCGAGAGTCATGGCCCACTCTGGTCTTAGCGACGCTTCTTCTTGAAAGATTCGTCTTCCGAGGCGCCAATGTCCGATGGGTAGCTCATAGATACGTCTTGCATCCAGCCTATGAGCGGCACGAAACGTGTGGGCCGCAAAATCCTCATATGCGTAGACGGCATCGATATCACCTCGGCCCAATCGTTGCGCCACTCTTCGATCCAGATCCTGAGCTATGGCATCGTAGGAGAATCTTCCCGTCTCATGTCGGTTCCATGATCGCAAGCCCAATCGCCCCGACATGAGGCGCAGGATCTCACGGGTTGGCGAACGGTGTGTCTTCCGAAGGATTTGGGGGTCGTAAGCCCTTCGTCTAAGCTCAGATCTGACTGATTCTGGCAAAAACCGATCCCAGATCGAAACTGGAGGCCTAGCGATTGTTGTCCAGAACTCGGCAAGCATGTCAGCGTCTTCAAAGGCTCTGAGTGCCTGTCGGACAAACTGACTCCCCACGGGATGTGAGTGAAGCAGTCTTATCGGGATGCCTCCGACAAGACATCCAAGTACCGTGCAGCTACACTCTCCACAGTAAAATTGCTTAAGTGGCCCGACGCAAAGGCCAGAAGCCTCTGCCGCTCTTGATGCGAAGAAGCGAGTTTGTCGATAGCAACTGACAGTTCCTTCACATCGCCATTGGGAAAGGTCAAACCGCAAGGACCGATCGCATCGATCAACCCTCCGCCGGTGGAGCCGACTACGACGCAACCGCAGGCAGCGCCGAGGAGTGCAACTATTCCGAAGGGCTCGTTCCAGCGCGAGGGAACAACCATAATCTTGTGTCGATTGATTTCTCGAACTAGGTCTTCTCCAAGCAAAGTGCCTTTAAAGGAGACTTGTCCGCTTAGACCAAGTTTAGAAGCCTGCTTCATGAGATTCGCTAGTTCATTGCCATCCCCGACAATAGTGAGAGAAAGGTTTTTGCCAGTCTGATTTAGCATTCCGAGCACTTCAATCAGAAGATCGGCACCTTTGTCACTGACTAGCCGACCCACGAAGATAAGATCCGCGTCTCTGGCCGCATCGGGAAGCACGCGGAACAGTTGAGCATCATAGCAACCCCCGATCACCACCGCTTTGCCGCCTAGGTCATTGGCGAGAGCCTTGCTGTCGGCAATCTGCTTCGCGTGTCTAACGAGTCTTCGTTTGATCCGCTCCTTCACTCCAATCGACCCATCGGGCCGGGCAATCCATGTGTGATGGGCAATAACCCATGGTCGCGCTAAGAGCACCAACGGCCAAGCCATCGAGGCGCAAATGTTGTTGTGGAAGACCACCGTCGCCCATCTCACGTATCGCCAGGTTTCCAGCCAACTAGGTTGTCTTACAACCTTGAATGGATAGTGATCTTCTTTCTCGGACGATGACCTCGTTAGTACGACTACCTCGTGTCCCGCGGATGTGAACTGCTCGGCCAACGACATTGAAAGCGTTTCAATGCCTCCAATGCTTGGGAAGAAGAAGTGGCTGCACAGAAGAATCCTCATCGCAAGTGCCCGCTCCTTTTTCGAAACCACGTGTATATTGAGGGTCGAGGTCTGGAAATCGTTATCATCGATAGTCACGCATAACGGAACCCATGAGGCGCCACCTCTTTTGAAGCGATCGTCTCGCGTTTTGGCGCATCGGCGCGGCCAATACTAACGCGAGCCACTCCATCACATGGCGAAGCCACAGCAAAGGTTTCAACACTCCAATCCAGTCACCTGAATAGCGTTTAAGGAGAGCTAGTCTAGCTTGATGGAAGTGCTGGACTCTCGTCTGCGACCAATTGGACAATGCATCCGAGTTATCGTGGATCACTTGATCTGTTCGAATGACTGCGAGTTTCAGACCGAGAAGATGCACGCGCCAAGCCCAGTCAACATCGCAGTCGGCAAATGGGAAGGTAGCGGCATCCAAACCGGAAGATGCCTCCCAGGTCGTCCTGCGAATCAACAGGGGGCTCGTATAGACAACATCCGCAGTTTGCCACGGGAACTCGGCTCCCTCTCTCCAGCGATCCGAACTTGGGTTGGTGAGGCCCCATTTCTCGGCGACATGGGGTCCCAGCAGAAACGACATTACGGTCGGAAACCGTTGCCCCCACCCGGCTGGTTGCCCTGAGTGTTTTCTGACCGTGAATCCTACGGCGCCAATCGAAGCATCAGAATCCAAGAGCAGGGCGGCATGAGCGAGCGGTTGGGACGATTGGACTGCGTTGTCTGTTTCGTAGAGAAACAGCGCTTCCAGGCTGGGCCACTGTTTCATAGCTTCGGCACACGCAGCGTTAACGCCGTGAGCAAAAGAAGACTCGCCATCTCTTTGCGGTCCGATTACGCGCATTGGGATCAGCGACGTCTCCGATCTAGCTGTCAGGTATTCGACGCTACCATCTGTGGAACCTGCGTCGAATACGACTACACCCACTCCCTGCACCTCGGCTAAAACGGGCATCAACGAGTCGAGACATTTCTTTAGGAGCTCCACTCGATTGAAGGATTGAATGACAGTAGCTATTTTCGTCACTATTTTCCTCTTGATCCTGAAGTCTGTGCCGATCCCAGGGCCACTCTCTTGAGAACCGCGTAAAAATCGGCACTGAGAGTTTCCCAGCCGAGCGGACTGAGGTCTGGCGCTTGCCGGGGATGTGAAATACATTCAAGTATCGAGCTCGCAAAGTTATCAGCGGTGGGCGGAGTGATTCGCACGCACGGCCATCCATCGATGAACATGTCGACAGGGCTCGACACTACTTGGCATCCGGCGGCAGCATACTCAACGATCTTCAGGGGAGATGCATGCCTGTAATACTCGATGTCTTCCCCTGGGTAAAGGCCGATATCGGATGCGGCAAAGAATCTGACAACATCTGAACTCGGTACCGGGCCGACCGCCACGAACCTCCTGATCCCGAGTGCGATTGCCTTGGAGCGAATCGCATCCGCATTTCTTCCGCCACCCACGATGAGGAGCGAGAGGTTGGCGATATCTTGGGTTTTGGCAACTGCATCAACAAAATACAGGTCTGGCGAGCATGTCAATCCGATTAAGCTGACCACGTTCGTTCCCTCCAATCCGAGCGATCTTTTTGCCTCCAACCTGTCCAAAGCAACATATCGCTTGAGTTCAACTCCGTTGGGTACCACATGCACCGGAACTTTGGCCCGGGAAACGCTTTCCAACAGATTTGGCGATACAACAATGATTTCATCGGAATGGCTTGCGAACGTTGCAACAACCCATTGCGGGCAAGCGTCTATGTGATCATAAACGGCGGGCACCCCCGTGTCGAACGGGGGATAACCGGTCATGTGGTGCGAAGAGGACCACACTATTACGTTCGGCCGCTCTAGGTCGATTACCCTCTTGATCGCTTTTCGGTACGAAGCCTGACTCAGCACGAGGGACCAATCAGGTGGGTAGTGACGTCTCGCAATTCGGTTGAGAGTCGGAGGAACCTGACACCCGTGAACTGTTCCGAGTTGCGGAACATCTACTTTTCCGCTTGTTGCCCTGGACCAGCCTCGAGTCCAGTCGATCCAATGCAGCTCGCAAGTTTGGGAAAGGTGCCGGGCGAGGTGCTGTTGTCGCGAACCTTGCCAACCCTCGCTCGAAGGTGCAACATGAGATAACCAAAGGACTTTCATGCGCCTTCCTCAGTCGTCGAAATAGCACGCCTCGAATCCATGTACTCCCCGAGTCGTCGCGCCCATTCGTGACTTGGCTTTTCAACCAATCGGAAAAACATGTAAGCCAGGGGAAGGCAAAGCAAAGCGCCAAGCACTGGGACCGCGATGTTACTCGGTTTATCGCCTGCGTACTTGACCCACGCTGCACCCATCACGCGCAGCAAAGGGAAGTGGATTAGATATAGGGAGTAGGTGATTGCTCCTAAACCGACCAACCAGCGACCAGGCTTGCAAGCAACCCATTCCTGAATTTTTGAGGACCTGAGACCCAAAACCAGCAAGCCCAGATAGAAAGAGGTCCACACATACTGCTTGAGCATTAGATGATCGGCGAGTAGGGTCGTGGCGATTGAGGCTGCGAGACAGCTTACGGTGCCCACCCAAAGCCAAAGCGATGGAAGTCGGAGCTTGGCGGCTACGGCGCATTCTGCCACAGCGGCGCCTGTACACCAGATGATCCAGTAGGGAAGGAAGCCTCCATCTGGGAATGTGCCGCCCCTATTCATGGCCAGGCAGGATAGACCGCTTACGACGCCGACAAATGCTAAGCTCCACTTGATCCCGAATCGCCTCATTATCCAAAGAAAGAGGGGGTAAGCCGCATAGAGTTCGATCTCAACCGGCAAAGACCACAGCGATGGGTTTCCGGCCATTTGCCCGGCTTCCGGACCATAGTTTTGCACCATGAGCAAGCTTCGCCAAATGGTCGACAAGCTGGAAGGCTCAGGTCCGGAGAGCCGCCAGGCTAAAGTTTCCAGCAGGATGGTCAGGATGATAGCGGCGAAATAGGGCAGGTAAATCCGTAATAGTCGCCGGGCGGCATATCCGCCAGCCAAGAACTTCTTGCGTGCTTGGGCATAAGGGTAGTGCACGCAAAACCCGCTGAGCACGAAAAAGAGCATGACTCCCGAACCCATAAAGGCCATCGGCAAAGACAAATAGGATCCAAGACGATCGGCGGCTGAATAGGCTTCGGGGTGACTTCGAATCTCATTCCAGCCTGCGTAAAGGTCGACCCGACAATGGAACAGCACGACGCCGAAGGCGGAAAGGCCCCTTAATATATCCACCCAGGCAAAGCGGTTGCTTTCAGGACGATCAGAGTTAGGGAGTGACGCCGTGTTCTCCGGTTCTGTTATCGTGGCGTGATCGCTTAGAGTCATGAGGCTAATTCAACGCCCGGAGTGCCATTGCCAAGCAGTCTCACAAATGGTCTTAAGGTCGCTATGCTTTGGATGCCATCCAAGCACGGATCGTGCCATATTGGCCGAAGCGTAAAGCGCGACGGCGTCTCCGGGTCTCCGGGGGCCTTCGACCACGGGCACGGTTTGGCCAGAAACAGCCTCGACCATTGCGATCACTTCTCTCACGGTACTGCCGGTTTCGCTGCCTAAGTTCATGGCGGTGGAGGAACCTCCGTCATGCAGGTACTGGAGGGACGCGACGTGGGCGCTGGCTAGATCGGCGACGTGGACGTAGTCGCGTTCGTTGGTGCCGTCGCGAGTTGGGTAGTCGGCGCCGAAGAGGCTCAACGTGGGTTTTCGGCCCATCGCCGCCAGGATGGCATTCGGAATTAGATGGGTTTCTGGATCGTGATCTTCACCCAACTCACCATCTGGGTCGGCCCCTGCGGCGTTGAAGTATCGAAGCGCGACCGATCGTATTCCGTAGGCGTCCTCAAACCATCGCAACAGACCTTCTCCGATGAGCTTTGTGTCCCCGTAGGGGCTGACGGCGGATTGCGGGCAGCTTTCGTCAATGGGGACTCGATCAGGATTCCCGTAGGTAGTGCAGGACGACGAGAAAACGACTTTGCCTACTCCCTCCTCGGCGGCCATTTGGAGTACGGTTCGGAAACCCTCTACGTTGTTCGAGAAGTACAAGCCTGGCTGCTCGACGGACTCTCCGACGTAGGCGAGGGCGGCGAAGTGGACGATCGCTTCGATCTTATGATCCCGAATCGTCTGGCGAACGGCTTCGGAATCGCGGATGTCGGCTTCGACGAAGGGACCGTATCTCACCGCCGATCGATGACCGCGAAAGAGGTTGTCTAGCACCACGGGTCGGTAGCCGCTCTCGGCGAGGGCCTTGGCGGTGTGGCTGCCGATGTATCCGGCGCCGCCGGTAACGAGAATCGAGGTCATCGGCTAAGTTTAGATCGTCCGGACAGTCTAACAATCAACTCTGAGAGTCTATGTTGGCCTCACAATCGTAGGAGACGGTGAATTCTATCCAGGTATTTCTCACAGCAGTCGCGTTTTTTCGCGACGGATTTTGAACCTGAGCGCGACGGTTTTGCGACCAAATTCGAATCTGGTTTTGCGCACCTAGCCCAGGTTCAAACGAGGCGGGATTTCCTGTATCGTTTTTTACTGTGTTTGACACATGTGAAATTGTCAAGTGAATTTGGACCAGTTTTTGGATCCACAGCGATTGTGTGAGAAGCAGAACAAAAGTGATGCCTACCTATAAGGTCTTGAAATAGGGTTTTGTCAACCTGTTTTTGCTTGTGTTGGATCAAGAATAGGTCTATTGGAGTGCGCTTCCTTGGTTCAGCGACCTCCACAATTACGGCAAATCCTAGGTTTTCTCTGTTCGTTTCATTGAACGGCTGTATATTTGCTTAGGAATGTTCGTTTGAGTCTTGGCTGCAAGACGGAGGACCTTTTGAAGCGATTCCTTAAAAAACATCTTCGACGATTCGTACCCAACACTCTGAAGCAAGTCGTCCGACGACATTGGGAGAGCGGGAATGAGCTTCCAAGAAGTTCGACTCGCGAGTGGCGGATCGAGGAAGGTGCCGCTGATGTGACTTGCACGAGCGGAAGTGGGTGGAGCTTCAAGGTTCCAGCGGAAAGCCTCGTCGATCTAGAGCGCTACGTGCAAACCTCTCAAGGACGAACAGAACTGGAGGTTCTTTCGATTATTTCCGAATCTGGCGGCGTCATGTTTGATATCGGAGCTCACGCAGGATTGATGTCCGCCATTTTTTGTGCCGCCCATGTCTCGAATCGAGCCTATAGCTTTGAGCCGTCTCCAATTCTCTGTCGCAGGTTGGAAGACATATCGAATTTGAATGGCTTTGGAGACCGGATGAGTATCCAGAATAGGGGCATTGGGGCCGAGACCGGACGGGCACAAATGCTATTGGATCCGGTCGGAGGGTTTGTTCAGAGCCACCGCTTCGCACAGACGATGTGGTCAGACCCTATTGAGATTGATTTTGAGGTCGAGACGATCGAGCGGGCCTCGATGCGCCTGAAGGTAGTGCCCGATGTCATAAAGATTGATATCGAGGGTTATGAGTTTGAGGCGATACAGGGCTCAACTCGGTTCTTGACCGAGCATCGCCCACGGTTACTTCTCGAGCTGCATTTGAACTACCTAGAGGAAAAGCAATGTTCCGCCAAGGAACTTCTGCAAATGCTCCGTGATTGCGGGTACGCAATATATTCGTATTCGGGCAGGGTCCTAAGCGACAGACAGATCATTGATTCTCCGTTGGGCAATGTTCAACTTATGCTTTGCGCCTCGGACGGCCATTTTCTACCCCCCAAAAAGGCGGTTTAGGACGGTTTGTTAAGCAAGGCCAGAAGCACGGGTCGATTTTCGATTCTACGAGTCTGGCGACGTCCTAACTGCCTCTAAACGTCTGCCGAGGCGACGAGCTAGTTTGTGGGAGGGTCCTTCGACCAATAAGTAAAACAGCCACGCAAAGATGGCGATGGAAAAAGCAGTGAGCAGCCATTGCACAACTCCATGCTTCGTTTCGTCGACGAGGAGGCCCAGGATCGCAATCGCCAACCAATGGGTTAGGTAGATGGTGTAACTGGCATTGCCAAACGACTCGAGGCGAGCAGAGGGGGCAAACTTGCGCGCGTATGAAATTTCAGCGCGAATCCAATAAAAAACGAGCAGCCCGAAAGGCAACAGCGTGAGCTCGTAGCTGATGCCGCGATGGAACCGCAGATAGGAGCAGACAGATGCAGTCGCCATCATTCCAAGGCGCAAACCCCAGATGTAGATTCGGGGCTTATTCCAGGACGGAATTCCATCAAGCTGCTCGGCAAGGATACAGCCGAGCAGCCAGATTGGAAGGGCCAAGAGCCACGTGAACAAAAAACCGGGCGCGTGGAAATCTCCAGAGATGGGTACCAACATGAGAACAGATAGCGAACCGGCTACCGCCAAGCTCATCAGAGGCAGCCAACCGAACCGCCACCGGAACCACAAGAGACACGGATACAGAGCGTAGTAAATCTCCTCGCACACGACGCTCCAAAGAACGCCGACAAATCGGAAATCATGGATGACGAAACCGATAGCAAACGCCGCCGCAATCGGAATCAATATCCGGACTTCTCGCCGCACGAAGTACGATCTCATGTTGAGGGTCTTGCCGTTTGCGTAGGGAAGGTGGATGCAAAAGCCAGAGATCACGAAGAACGCGATCACGGCGGCGATGCCTACAAACATGTTGCCCAGTAAGCCGGCCAGGATCGAACCTTGGGGCGGCTCTATGATCGGTATCGGACCGAGGTGCGATAAGACGACGATCGAAGCCAAGACGAACCGGAGGCTGTCTATTCCAAGGACGCGAGCCGGACGGTCGCTCGTAGGCTGTTCTGCCAGTATTTCAGTCTCGGCGGTTACAGCCATTTTCCTAACTTGACTGCCCGCCCGGATTCGACTGAGCCCGATAGAAGCAACATGCAAAAACGAGGTCACCTCTTAGTAGGCAGATACCTCTTTCTCCAAAAGGGATATTTCGCGGCAACGAGAAAAGCCTCAACGAAGGCGTACGGAACCGCCTTCACCGCATCAAAACCGCGGGGCCGCCGATAGATTTCACGCAGACGCACGTACAGGATTTGCCAAGTCCAATTGAGCCACTTTGGCGGGTTGCCACGGCGGGCGAAAAACATGTATTCGCTCTCTTTTATTCCCGCCAGCTTCACCGGTCCCACAAGTCGGCGGGCGGGGTGGTCCACTACCGCCTCCGAAACAAAGACCCACGTATGGCCGGCATCCCGGAGACGCTCGCGAAAGTCGATGTCCTCCATGGACACAAGCTGATACGATTCGTCGAACCCTCCGATGCCCTCAAAGGCATCGCGACGCAGCATCATATTGCATGACCAGAGGAACCCCCCAGTCTCGTTCACCGGCGCAGTAAAAAGGGGCGTCGGGAAACCGCTTTCACACGTGGTTTTCCCCTCGTAGACCCCGGAGCCTTCTTTAATGGCTTCCGCATAGCCTTTAAGCCAATCCGGTTTCGGAAGGCAGTCGTCATCCGTAAACACCAACCAAGCGCCCAGGGCATGCTTAACCCCATTGTTACGGTTGGAGGCGGGGCCGCGATGTGGCCCTTCTGACCACCGAGCCCACGGAAACTTATCTCCGACGAATTCCTTAGCCGTCGTCTTGACGCCGTCATCGGTAACAATGACCTCATACTGATCGGCGGGGAGCGACTGGACATCGGGCGCAAGGCAAGCCAAGCACTTCTCCAACAGGTCGTTGCGGTGATACGTTGGTACGATCACAGAGAATATCGGGGGGTTCGATTCCAGTGTCTCTCTCATTCCCTACCTAGCAGTGGCTTCTTCTGGCTTGGCGACTTGATTAACGGGTCTCACGGTATGGACGATAAACGGCCGTTCGATGTAGTGGTAAGTCAGGGTACAGATCACAACGATCCCTCCGACCACCAGCGCCATCGCCAGCCAAAACGGCAAAGGTTCCAGAGAAGCAAGATACGGTCCAAAACCGAGTGTTCGGAACACTAGATACATGAAAAGACAATGAAGCAGATAGACACTGTAGCTGATGGCTCCCAAATGGCGGGCGGCAGTCAAGCGCAGTAGACCGAATAGATCGTTGCCGCAGGCGATTGGAAGGAAAACCGCAAAACAGAGCGCCTCGGCCCGGGCGGAATAGCCATCACCAACAACGAGCCAGATCGTGGGAACAAGCATGAGAACGAGAATTGCCGAAACCTTGGTGCAGAGGATTTCTTTGAAGCGCGGAATCCTTACCAAGTGGGCGGCAAGCATTCCAAAAGCAAACAGCATGGCCATGCTGTCGTAACCCACGAACAAAAAAGGAACCAGGTACATCCAGATGTTCTTTCTCAGCAACATGGCCACGAAACCGATCCCCACGAGAATGGCCAAAAACTGCCATTGATAGGCCACGTAGTGACTGTTCAACCCGAACAGCACAAAGGGAGCAAGGAGGAGCCACAGGGTGTCCTTCTTTAGCGTTGCAAGCCCCGCGATCAAGGGCAAGATTACGTAGAAGCGCCATTCATATCCCAACGTCCACGTAACCGCTCCCGCTTGGCCCCCCACATCGACGCCATTAATGCTTGGCAGCGTGCGGGCACCCATGGACAATGCGTAAGCAAGCTCATTGGCCAAGTCTCCCTTTGACACACGCAAAGTCAAGCCGGATTCGAGGAGGGTCACCAGCAACACGGAAGCCACAAGGAACACATAGAGCGGGACGATTCGACGGATTCTGCCCCGGTAGAGCGGCAGGGCCGACATTTGCCCGCCGGAATTCAGGGCCTTGTCCCAGAAGAGGAAGCCGGTGAGCAGAAAGAAGATCGCGACGGGAATGGGTCCCAACAGGCGATAGATGCTCTCCATTGCGGTGGGAGATAACTCATAGGAGCCGGTAATCGCGTCGTTTCTGAAGAACAAGATGTGGTGAAAAATGACCGCGGGGGCAAGAAATCCGCGGAGCCCGTCGAGGGCTAAAAATCGACCCGTTTGGCTCTCCGTGGTGTGGCGAAAAAGCGGAATCTTAGCCAATAGCCAGGAAACGACCAAGGCGAAGGCCATTCCGATGAAGTATCCGACCGGGCTTTCAATGGTCATGAACGGCCATCGCTCCTCGTATCTTCAATTGCGCCCCGTTCTGTAATGCCGATTTCAGCGAGCCCCGAAGTTTTACCGGCCCGCAGCCCCAGCGATCGCCAAGCACAATAGTGTGGCAGAAAGAGGGTCATTGCGGCGCAAGCAAGATCACCGGATCTGATGTCCTCAGCAGCGATAACCTTTACGGAATACCACCAGTGTCGAAGGTAGCCCGAAAGGCCAAACTTCGGGTTCACACCCGCATGCCATCGCCAGTATCGCTCGAAGACTTGGAGCAGCGAGTTCGACACTAGGGTAGTGAGCCTGGCCCGAGGCTCGTAGACGATCTTCCATCCGGCGGCAAACAAGCGTTCCCCAAGGTCAAAGTCCTCGCTATGCCGTAAGGATGCATCGAAGTTTCCAACTTCAAGAATGGCGGATCTTCGCAACAGCCCGCCTCCGCTAGCCAAGCTTTGAACGAACTGAGGCTCGTGCCGTTCCTCCAGCTTATACAAGTGTCTGCCCCGCCAACGATCGACCGCGCCCTTGGGAGGCAACTGGCCGATGCGGCCATAGACAGCCGCAACCTTGGGATCCTCGAACCAAGGGGATGTAAGTTCGAGGAAATCGACGGCCAGGGCGGAAGTGCCGTCGACAGAAAGCAGCAAGTCGGCATCGGTTTCCATGATCGCCCGGGCCCGGGCCGCTCCTCGGCCCCTGTTAGCGTGGAGGGTCACCACCCACGCGCCGGCGCCCCCGGCCGCGGCGGGGGTGGGCGCGGGGGGAACGTCAATTAAGACAAAGACGG
>JACMJO010000105.1 GCA_014380605.1 Fimbriimonadaceae bacterium
CGCTCGAAACGGAACTCAATGAGAATCCGGCTCTAGAGCGACTTCAGGACGATCAAGAGCCGATCCAAGACGAGGCGATCCTCAAGGTGGTTGCTCCCCATGAACTTCGACCAGGTAGCGACGACTTTGAGTTCAAGCGAAGTCTGCCTCAGGAAGAAGAACCTGACTGGCTAGACTTTGCCAGCACTGGCACCTCGCTATGGGACCACCTTCGGGCGCAGCTGATCCCAATGCTTCCCCATAGCCTCCATTTGGTCGGCGAGTACATGGTGGAATGCATCGACGAGAAAGGCTATCTTACGACTCCAGTCGAGGAAGTAGCCTTAGGCACCGGATGCGCACTGGAGCATGCCGAATGGGTGCTCGCCAAGCTACAGCACTGCGAACCGGCCGGCATCGGCGCTTCAACTCTCCAAGAGTGTTTGCTTCTTCAGCTTCGAAATCCAGAAACGCTAGAGCAAAAGCTGGCGAGGGCAATAGTCAAGGGCTATTTGGACGACCTTATCGCTCGGCGAACGATGAAGATAACGCGGAAGTTCAAGGTCATGCCGGATGTCGTTGAAGCGGCCTTCCAAGAGATCCTTCAGCTTTCTCCCTATCCGGGCGAAGCGTTCGGCGGTTCACGCAGCACTAAGTCGATCAAGGGCCATGGAGTGACTCCAGACCTGATCCTGCATCGCGATGAAACGGGGTGGCAGATCGATGTGAGGGGCGTAGACGCGGCGGACCTTGCCCTCAACCGCGAGTATCGCAAGCGGTTCAAAGAACTGAACTCGATGGAGCGCCCGCCCAAGGATGAGAAGAGGCATGTGACCCACTACGTGCAACGGGCGGAAGACTTCATTGGATGCGTCCACCAGCGCAAGCGCACGTTGAGAAAAATTGGCGAGTACCTGATCCAGAATCAACCCAGCTTCGTCGATACGGGATCGTACGAGTTTTTAAGGCCATTGACACGAACCAAGATGGCCGAAGATTTGGGCATCCATGAGAGTACGGTCAGTCGGGCGACCATGGATAAGTTCGTACAACTTTCAAGTGGAGAAATCGTCGCATTCGAGGTCTTCTTTAAGCCAGCACTTCGGATTCAGAAGATGATCGAAGAGATTCTCCAACACGAGAATCCGGACAACCCGCTTAGCGACGACGCAATTGCTCGTCTGCTAGAAGAAAAGGGCGTGTCGGTAGCTCGTCGAACGGTTAACAAGTATCGGGATCGAACGAAGTTGCTGAGTTCGCGTAAGCGGCGTTCCGCATAGCCCTTTAGAGTGCGGCAATTCATTGCTGCACTCTAAAAAGCTACTTCCCGCCGTTCTTCACATACTTGTCCAGCCACGCGACAAACCGCGCCCACTGGTCAAGAACCGTTTCCTCCGCGATCTGTCCATGATCCTCATAGGGATACATGTACAATGCCGCGTTCTTGCCTAGAGCCTCCAGAGCCGCAAACATCTTCGGCGAGTTGATGGGATCGGTGCCCATATTTTGGTCATCGATTCCGTGATAGAGCAGAACCGCTCCGGTTAGCTGCTCCAAATAGAGCATGGGAGACATTGAGAGGTAAACCTCGCGAGACTCCCAAAGCTGTCGCTGTTCGCCTTGGAAACCGAACGGAGTCAATAACCGGTTGTAGTTGCCGTCCCCGGCGATTCCAGCCTTGAAGAAAGGCGTGTGGACCATCGCGTTCAAGGTGCTGAATGCGCCGTAGCTGTGGCCGCCAATTCCGAGCTTATTCCGATCGATAGTGCCGTCTTCGCAGATGGCGTCGATCGTCGCGGCGAGGTTGTTGCGAAGCTGAGGAATATAGCCGTCGTTTTTGCGCGTTTCGGGGCCGATGATTGGGCAATCAGGCTCAACCAAGGCGTAGCCTGCCCGCAGGAGAAGGACCTTATTCGACGGCGACACATTTGAGAACGTGTTCTTATTGAACGTGCGCTTCCCACGATCATAAGCCGCCTGATCGACAAACTCGCTAGGATAGAACCAGAAGAAAGCGGGCACCTTTGCCCCGGGCCTTGTTCCTGCGGGGAGGGTCACTTCTACTTGGAATTTCAATCCATCGTTGCGAGTCACCGTGTACTTGCGCTGAGTTGCCTGGGTGAGGTCGGGCGCATAGTCGCGATTCGCCGTTAGCTGTGTCTCCTTCTTCGCGCCAAGATCAACCAGATGTGTCTGGGAGATGCTGGTTGGCGATTGTCTAACTACTAGGGCTTGTTTCGCATCGTCGTCCAGCATAGAAATGGACTCGGATCGGTTCGGATCGGCTTCGAAGATTCTCTCTTTTTTGCCAGTCTCAATCTCGACGCGGTCGAGGAATGCTCTCGGTGCATCTTTGGTCGGATCCCTGAAGTATTTGGTGCCCCCGAGATAGACGAACTTGCCGTCACTCGACATGCGGACCACACTTCCTGTTACAGAACCTTCCTTCGTAACTAATGACCCCGCATCCTCATAGAAGGCATTGTCGCCAGTAGCCGACTCGACGATCGTCATAGCCTTCGTCGGGCTATCCAGCTTAACTGCCGAAACTCTGCTTCGACCGGCGATGGTCTGGGTCACAAAGATCGTCTTGCAATCGTCGCTGTACTGGACGTTGCCGATGCGCTGGTCGCTTTCATAGACCGCCTTCACATCCTTCTCGCCATACGGAGCTACCCATTGCATGACTCTATCCTTCTGTCCCGGGCGCAAACCCGCGGCTCCGGCTTGGCCCGCTCCCCGGCCTTGTCCTCCGCCGCGCCCTTGCTCATCCTCGCTCGGAGGATCGGCGGGAGTGCCTTCTCGACGAGGCGGGCTTGTGAGTTGCAGGAAGCTAAAGCCTTGTCCATCGGGACGCCAAGCAATCGAGCGCTTTTCTGAATCGCTGGGCGTGGGCGGCGTTGCGGGAGGGGTGACGCCGAAACGGAGCGGCCGCTTGGCCAATTCGACGATTTGCTTGCCCTCCGCATTCCAGATGACTTCGCGCTCCGGGAAGCTTCCGGTGGTGACCAAGTAGCTGAATGGCCGCTCCATGAGAGTCACTCGGAAATGCGAACCATCTGCCTGGGGGCTGACATTCTCGATCATCGCCGGCTTTCCAATTTCCGAAACCTTGCCGCTCTCGATACTGGCCACGCCAAGCTGACCCGTAGCATGCCATTCCAGTAAATCGAATTCGTGCGGCGAGTTCATCAGGCCTGCATAGGTTCGCATTGCCGTTGCCTTGTCGTCGCTCACCTTGACCAGTGGACTAGAGGCAACGGACGAAATTTGGGGCATCGGCGCACGCTTGGCAGGCACAAAAACCGCTACCAGCCGTTTTGAATCGCCCAGCCACTCAAACTGGGTTTCCATGGTTGCCA
>JACMJO010000106.1 GCA_014380605.1 Fimbriimonadaceae bacterium
CTGGATTTCTTTGGAAAGAGCAACTGAGTTGTTTGAGGTTACCTGATCTAGTCAAGCCCTAACTACATTTTTTGGTAAATTTGATCGCTTTTTAAGCCTGAAATTGTCTTGGTTATCTTCATTTCTTGTTCAACCCTCGAGTAGTTTGGACGGCGATGAGGCGCGGCAGCCCAATGTTGATTGACTGTAAAACGCATTCTGAACTTTGAGGAGTGTACATGATTAACATACGCTCCAAAGTTGCGCATCAACCTCGCCCCTCTTCAACTAAGAAAAAAGC
This sequence comes from Fimbriimonadaceae bacterium, assembly GCA_014380605.1. Classification (GTDB taxonomy): domain Bacteria; phylum Armatimonadota; class Fimbriimonadia; order Fimbriimonadales; family Fimbriimonadaceae; genus 55-13. The sequence goes on from JACMJO010000106.1 coordinate 281, forward strand.
TGATGTGTTTTGACCTTGGATTCCAAGAGGCTCGCAATCATCAATACCAGTAGGGCGACTTAAGTGCTTATCCCGATTGACTCCAGCACGACGTGGTCTGAATTCACCTTGTAGGTAATTCTTAAGGGTGGTGTCGTTCCGCAGGGCATAGTAAACGCGACCTGCTCGGACTTAGCCCGCTGCCGTGTCTCCAGGGGTTTATTCAAAGTGAAGGGTGGTGGCTCTTTGTTTGCGTCGAGATGGCTCTTCCGCAGGAACTGTCCCAGGGCTAATGACACGGCCTCGTCAAAATCGGGAAATACTCCTCTGAGTTGGTCTGCCGTAGCCAAGAACTGAGACGATCCGAGTACCGCAGGAAAAAGGATTTCATGCTTTGCCCGGAGAGTTTGGCTCCTCGCTTTCCACTCATTATCGGCTGCGATCCAACCAGCGCCCCATTCTGAGGCCTGCAATCTAACGAATGGGTCTTCGCGTGCGATGGAGGCAGGGTATGGATTCTTTTCTAAAGGCATTTTGTCCTTGATTCGAGCAACCATCCCTTCGTATCTTGCCTTTAGCATGAGCGTAGGGACATTGTAAGTTTCTGCCAGAAAGAGGTTCGCCACTGCCTCATTCTCACAGGCTTCGCTAAAGAGGCGTTCCAGTGAACAAGCCGCTTCTCGCTCAGAGGGACCTAGCATATCCGCAAGCTGTGAGATGTCACGTAGGGTTTCGGAGACTCGCTTTGTTAGATGTGTGTCGGTTTTCATATTTAAATTCCTAGGAGCATCCACTCGTCTCACCGCACGTATCGCACTTCAAGCAGACGCCGTTGCGGACCATGGTGAACGAGCCGCAGTTGGTGCAGGGATCGCCTTCGTAGCCCTTGAGGCGGGCAACTCTTATCATTTCTGCGGTCTCGCTGACAGCGGCTTGCGGTTGGCGGTTAGCGGTTAGCGTGGCGGACGGGCTGGGGCTGGCGGGCGTTGGGCGTGTGGCGTCGGGCGTGGCCGGACCTTTCAGCAGGATCGCGCTCGATTTTCCTTGCGAGACTTTGTTGGCGGCCTCGATGTTACTGGTCGGGCTGCCGGCGGCGGCTCCGCCCTCAAAAGGCAATGTGGCCTGTGGGATGTGGTCTGTGGTTTGAGCGTCAAGGGTCGAGCGTCGAGAATCGTAGCCCGTTCCGGCGTGATCCTTGTAGGCCGTGCCGGGGACGTGGCCGTCGAAGTCTCCCTTCTCCTCCTCATCGTCGAACTCGGGAACCTGGCTGGGTTTGCCGACGGTGTCGCTGTGGAGGTCTTCGGGCTTCACTTGGACCAGGTCGGTGCGGCCCAGGTAGCTGAGGGCGAGCTCTCGGAAGATGTAGTCGATGACCGAGGTGGACATCTTGATGTTCTCGTGGCCCTGGACGCTGCCGTTTGGCTCGAACCGGGTGAAGACGAACGCCTCGACGAACTCCTCCAGCGGGACGCCGTACTGCAGGCCCAGCGAGATGGAGATGGCGAAGCAGTTCATCAAGGATCGGAACGCGGCGCCCTCGCGGTGCATGTCGATAAAGATCTCGCCAAGCTGGCCGTCTTCAAACTCGCCGGTGCGGATATAGACCTTGTGGCCCCCAACCCTCGCCTTCTGGGTGTAGCCCTTGCGCCGGGCAGGCATGGTGCGTCGCTTGGCGATGTAGCGGTAGACGAGCTTGGTGGCGGCGGCCATGATTTCGTCGTGCTGGGAGGAGGCGGTGGCGGTAAGGGGTAAGGCGTAAGGGGTAAGGTCGCCGTCCTCTTTACTCCTTACTCCTTCCTCCTTACTGTCTTCGATGCTTGCCTCCAAGATAGCAGCCGCTGAGTCATCGCTGCTGGCGTTGAGAGGTTGGCTTAGCTTGCTGCCGTCTCGATAGAGGGCGTTGGCTTTGAGGGCCAGGTTCCAGGAGAGCCAGTAGGCGTCGTTGACTTCCTTCACGGTGGCGTCGCCGGGGAGGTTGATGGTCTTGCTGATGGCTCCCGAGAGGAAAGGCTGGGCGGCGGCCATCATGCGGATGTGGCCCTCGGCGCTGATGTAGCGCTGACCCTTCTTGCCGCACTTGTTGGCGCAGTCGAAGACGGGGAGGTGCTCGGCCTTCAGGTGAGGCGCACCCTCGATGGTCATGGAGCCGCAGACGTACTCATTGGCAGCCTCGATCTCGGCCCTGGTGAAGCCGAGCTCGATGAGCATGTCGAACGACCAGTCGTTGAGCTGCTCGTCGGTGAAGCCAAGGACGTTTCGGCAGAAGTCCTCGCCCAGGGAGAACTTGTTGAAGGCGAACTTGAGCTCGAAGGCGGAATCGAGCCCGGCGGTGAGGTTGGCAAGGACTTCGGGAGTGAAGCCTTTGGCGATGAGGGCTTGGTAGGAGATAGCGTAACCTACACCCCCTGCCCCCTCCTCCATTTCCGAGGACGTTAGGTTCAGGGCAAGGTTCTCATCCCGCGAAATGGAGGAGGGGGTTCCCGGAAGGGTCTTGTGTCCGACTACATAGTCGATGATCTCGTCGATCTGGTCGGCGGTGTAGCCAAGCTTCACCAGGGCGGGCGGGATGGACTGGTTGATGATCTTGAAATAGCCTCCGCCGGAGAGCTTCTTGAACTTGACCAGGGCGAAATCAGGCTCGACGCCGGTGGTGTCACAGTCCATGATGAGGCCGATGGTGCCGGTGGGGGCGAGGACGGTGACCTGGGCGTTGCGGAAGCCGTTCTTCTCGCCGAGGTCCAGCGCCTTGTCCCAAGCCTCGCGGGCGGCTTTGAGCATGTCGGATGGGCACTCGTCAGGATCGATGCCGACTGGCTTGACGCTGAGGCCCTCATAGGTGGACTCGTTGTAAGCAGCACGTCGGTGGTTGCGGATCACTCGGAGCATGTGCTCGCGGTTGGGCTCGTATCGGGGGAATGGCTGCTGCTCGCCCGCCATCTCGGCGCTGGCGGCATAGCTCTCTCCACCCAGGATGGCGGTGAGGGCGCCGGCGATCGCGAAGCCGGACTGGCTGTTGTAGGGGATGCCCATCTGCATGAGGAGGGCGCCGATATTGGCGTATCCTAGGCCGAGCGTTCGGAAGTCGTAGCTGAGCTGGGCGATCTCCTTGCTGGGGAATTGGGCCATGAGGACGCTGATCTCCAGCACGATGGTCCAGAGTCGGATGGCGTGCTTGTAGCCTTCGATGTCGAACTTGCCGGTCTTGAGGTCGTAGAACTTGGTGAGGTTGATGCTGGCCAGGTTGCAGGCGGTGTCATCCAGGAACATGTACTCGCTGCAGGGGTTGCTGGCGTTGATGCGGCCATCGGCGGGGCAGGTGTGCCACTCGTTGATGGTGGTGTCGTACTGCAGGCCGGGGTCGGCGGACTGCCAAGCGGCTTCGCAGATGTCGTCCCAAAGCTCGCGGGCCTTGATGGTCTTGACCACCTTCCCTTCCTTGCGAGAGGTCATGTGCCAATCGGCATCCTTCTCGACGGCGTGGAAGAACTCGTTGGGGACTCGGACAGAGTTGTTGGAGTTTTGGCCAGAGACGGTGTTGTAGGCCTCGGACTCGTAGCCCGTGTCGTGGACCGGGAATTCGATCTCTCGGACCCCGTTCTCGGCGAGTTGGATGACGCGTTGAATGTAGTTGAGGGGGATGGAGACAGCCTTGGCTTCGGCGATGGCTCGGTTGAGGGCGGGGTTGCTGCGAGGGTTGGTGTTGGCCGCAGCACCATCTTGCCAGCAGGCGCTGACGATCGCGTTGAGGTGCTTGTTGTTAAGGGCGGAGCCGGTCACCAGGGCGGCAACCTTCTGCTCTTCCTTGACCTTCCAGTTGATGAACTCTTGGATGTCCGGGTGGTCCATGTCCAGGCAGACCATCTTGGCGGCGCGTCGAGTGGTGCCTCCGGACTTGATGGAGCCTGCGGATCGGTCGCCGACTCGGAGAAAGCTCATGAGGCCGCTGGACTTTCCGCCGCCGGAGAGCTTCTCATTGGCGCCGCGAATCTTGGAGAAGTTGGTGCCCACTCCGGAGCCGTACTTGAAGATGCGGGCCTCGCGGGTCCACAGGTCCATGATGCCGCCCTCGTTGACCAGGTCGTCGCTGACGCTCAGGATGAAGCAGGCGTGGGGTTGGGGTCGCTCGTAGGCGTTGATGCTGCGGCTCAGTTGGTTGGTCTTGGGATCAACATAGTAGTGGCCCTGGGGGTTGCCGGTGATGCCATAGGCGTGGTGGAGCCCGGTATTGAACCACTGGGGGCTGTTGGGAGCGGCGATCTGCATGGCGAGCATGTAGCAGAGCTCGTCGTAGAAGGCTTGGGCGTCCTCGGTTGAATCGAAATACTTGTGGGTTTCGCCCCAATGTCGCCAGCAGCCTGCCAGTCGGTGGAAGACCTCGCGGGAGTCGGTCTCCGAGTCAGCATCAGGCTTGGTCCATTGGGTTGGATGCGCCTTGGACTTGTCGCCCGCCTGCAACCCGGCCTTGCGGAAATATTTTTGGGCAAGGATGTCGGTGGCGACCTGCGACCAGTGAGCAGGCACCATGACGTTCTCCATGTTGAAGACGGCGGAGCCATCGGGGTTCTTGATGGCGCTGGTGCGGGGCTCGAAGGGTATTCCTTCGTAGGCAGACTGTCCGGACTTGGTGAAACAACGTGATACTTGCATGACTGACGCGAACCTTCCCTAGTTACTTAAAATGCTTGGCTCTGCCTTCCCTCTAGTGACAGAGTCGATGATGTGCTGAAAATCAGATACGGTGTCGAACTTTTTGTACACGCTCGCAAACCGCACATAGGCCACCGAGTCGATCTCAAAGAGCTCGGCAAGAACCTTGTCCCCGATGTGCTGGGTGGGGGCTTCGTCTTCGAATTCCTGGAATAGATCTCGCTCTATTCTTTCTACGCTCGAGCGCAGGACGTCGATCGGAACTCCCCGTTTTCGGCAGGCGATGAGCATGGAATTGAAGCACTTATCTCGGCTGAACTCCTCTCGAGTGCCGTTTCTTTTTTCAACAAAAAGTCGCGGCCTTTCCGGCTCTTCGAACGTCGTGAATCTTCGGTTGCATTCGACGCACTCGCGCCGCCTGCGGTTCGCCTCTCCTTCGCGGGCAGGCCTCGAATCGAGGACTCTTTGATCTTCGTTTCCGCAGAATGGGCACTTCATCTGATTTCGCTCTTGCCACAATATCTTGGGGCTCCGACATTGTACAACCACTACCCCTTGTGTATGCAAGTCTTTTTTGCGCACATTTTGTCAACAAGTTATTCACCCTTGGCGGGAGGGTTGGCTGGGGAAAGGTTGGGGCACAGCGGGAGAGGGATCTAGGGATTGGAAGGGGTGATTGGGGTCATGGAGGTGAGAGAGGTGATTGAGCTAAGTGGTAGCCAGGTCCGATAGGGTGAAGCGCTCTATCTGGTGGTTTTGAACGACTGAGGTTTTGTTTACGAATCGTTCGCAAAATCAGAGTACGCCCGCAGAAATGCCGGGCTGTCCCTGTTATATTTGCGATCCAGCAAAACTCCTTGTATAGTCTTCTTGAGGTATTTGCTTTTATGAGGAGACTTTCTTTTCTCGCGCTTCTGCTGGCCGTAATTTGCCCTTCACTTAGCCTTGCGCAAACAGAACGATTTAGCGGCACGCTTAAGGTGGCGTTTGGATGGGTTCTGGATCCCGATGGCACCAAACGTTCGATCAAGGGACTGGAAGTGCCTTTCGTCGCGGAGCGGATTGACGCCGTCAGGTTGAGAAGGGAACCCAGCGGGCGACTTCAGAAGGTGCCCGAGACAGCCTTCGACCGATTAGCGGCAGGGTTAAACCCTGGCCCCCTTGGCGGAGGCTTTGGCCCACCCACCCCCGTATCCGCGCTTACTATCTATAATGCGGATTCCGGAGTTTATGGGATCATTATGGGGGAGGAAACGCCTAGTGACCCCAGCAGTCTTGACGACTATGGCCTCTCGAGCGGTGCGGGAAAGAGATGGGAAACGATGACCTTCGGGGTCGATGTTCCCGGAACAAACGAAGTCGTGACTCATCGATACCGATGCTATAGCACCTATAACTCAAGCGCTCCCGCGGGCACAAGTGCCTTCGGTGGTGAGTTTGCAGATTGGGGTTTTCACTCCGGGGAAGCCCCAATCCCAGCGCTTCCATATCTCCTTGAGTTTCCCAATCCCGGGACTTGGAAAGTCACGATAGGGGTGACGCCATACAACATCATTGCCCCAGGCAATGCTTGCTACATGGCTCAGCAGTTGCGGCACCCGAATGGAACCGCATTACTCAATTATGCTGACGACAACGGCGAAGGCGCCTTCAACACAGACTATAGGGTAGTGTACAGCACCGCCGCTGGCCCAACGGTCGGCACGAGCACGAATGGCTTTTGGTATGACGGGATCTCACTGGATGGCATGTATGAAAATGGTGAGTTCGACATCCTTAGCGATGTGCAGTTCTCAAACCACCTAATGACGATAACCGCCGAAGATTCGGGAGGGGGAACCACCGATACGATCAGGCCGCTGAGCTACACAGTTGTAAGGGGCAGAAACGCAACCGGTGTGGTCAACGACCTTTGGACGAGCAATAACATCTACGTCTCCGTGCAACCGACCTTGTTTGCTCTCACAGGCGTTCCTCCACTTCAGGTGGAAGTTGAAGGATTTGCCGAGGATGAAACTGCATTAACTATGAAGTTCAAGGCTGAAACAGCGAGCCTCAACGGCTCCTCGACTCAGCGGATATTGCTTTTCAACTTCACGACCAATGTGTACGATCTAGTTGATACGAGGGCGAGTCCAGGTACGGATGGGGTAACCGAGATCACGGTTTCCGGGAACCCGTCCCGATACATTCATCCGACGGATTTGAACGTGAAGGCCCTGCTTCAGTACTCCCCAGGTGTATTCAGTTCTTCCAACTGGACGGTTAAGTTCGATCAAACCATCTGGACAATTACCCGTTGAGCGGGCCGGGGCGTGAGAGAATTTGCGCCCCATTACCCCGCAAAAATTACGGTTATGCAAGAGATGAGCTAACTTTGAAAAACAATAGCAAAAATATCGTATTCTAGAGTTGTCGGAGAGTTTGATCGTAGCTTGAACAAGGTGTTCGGCATTTGAGGAGGATTTCGTGAAATATAAATTTATGGTTGTTGGAGCAATTTTTGCTTCAGTTGTGGCCGCTCAGGCTGTTGAGTATCGCAGCGATAGTGGAGTATCCCAAAATGGCGTGGGCTTAACAGCGGGGGGAAATTTTGCTTGGATTCAGCAATTCACAGTGTCTGGAAGTGACAACATGATCACCTCGGTATCCACCACCTTCGGGACGCTGACGCAGCCGACCACCTCTGGTGTTACACCGGGCCAAGCCTTCAAGGTGTATGTGTGGAAGGGAACTCCTACCGGAGCAGGCGTCGATGCACCAACTTTGCTGGCCCAAGTCACAAGTAATGCTCTCGCCGCCAGTATCGGCACTGACGTTTTTCAAACAGTGTCCATCAATGCGCTGATTACCGGGACATCGAACTTTTTTATTGGGGCTTCAACGGACCATACTTCCCAAACCTTTCCTGGACCGTTGCAGCAAACCGGCACGGGACCTTATCCAATCCTCGATAAATCGTGGGTTGCGGGAAGCAGTACGCTTGGCGCCTTTGACCCGAACAATCTCACCGGCGGAATTGGCATTCTGAAAAACAGTGCCGTGGGACTTTCTGGAAACTGGTTGATCAGAGCACAGGCGTCCCCAGTTCCTGAGCCTATGTCGATGGCCGCCATCGCAATGGGCATCGGAGCGCTGGCGCTTCGACGACGAAACAAGAAAGCCTAACCTTTCTCCTCGACTTAAGCCCCGGCATTTGCCGGGGCTTTTTATGTTTGAGTGGAGTCCATAATCTCGTTGTGACAAAAGTTTCCTTGGCATGGCTCTGCACTGCACTGCCAATTGTCTCGATGGCCTCAACGGGCGACGAACAGGCTATTCGCAAGCTTTACAAGCTGAGGGATCGGGGCTATAACCAGCGTGACGTCCGAGCATTAAGAAGCATGGAAGTGGCAACCTTCTATGCCATCGATCCGGGAGCAAA
>JACMJO010000107.1 GCA_014380605.1 Fimbriimonadaceae bacterium
ACAAAGGTGCCAATCCAGGTCCGATTTCCATCCTTGGCTAAGCAAGTCACCCAGTCGTCGCCAAGCTTCAGGCCCGCGTCGATGTGGGTCAGCACGCCAGAGCTTCGACCAAACCGATACAACCCGGCATTCTGGGTCCCCAAAAGAACCTCATTGGAGTCTCCGACAATTGCCGTGGTTTGGAAACCCTTGAGTTCGGCAAGCGTCCCAAAGTGGGCCCACTCGCCCTTGGTCTGAACACTGAATCCTCCCCAGTACGAAACAAAGTTCTCACCGTCTCGACGATCAAGGGAGGTCGCCTGCTTGCGGGGAAGATCGGCAGAGGGAGTCTTGGCGAGAATGTCCATGGATTCGATGGCTCCAGTGCCATGGCGAACCCATACGGAATCCGTTCCAGGCAGAATTTGACGAGGCACTCGACCTACCTTCGAAGGCACTTGCCTCCAAGCGCCCTTCTGAAGCGCCCACAACCCCTGGTCAAGGGTCGCCACGACCATCTCATCGCCAACCAACTGGATGGCTTGGACGTTCAGGCTTGGCGGACCCTGGTCCTTGACCGCCGACCATTTACCTTCTTCCAAGGTAGCCACTCCATTCCTGTTGGAGCCGATTGCCACTCGCGTCCCAAAAGTAAGGGCCGTGACATCCTGAAATCCGATAGAGACAGCAGGCTCGAACTTCTTCCAACCTTTCTCAAACACCCACACACCGGACCCGAACGCGGCGGCATAGTCTCGCCCATTCCACCGCTTGACATCCGATACGTAAAGACCCTCCGGTGGTTCCGAGGGGAGTTTCAATTGCGGCAAATCGAGCTGGGGTGCCCCCACCCATTTGCCATCCGACCAAACAGCTCCGCCCAATGGCGTAGATACCGACACCTTCCCCGCTATTACAGAAACAGACTGAATCTCATGGGAAGGCAAGCCATCCAGCCTGGAGAATCGCTGAATTTGATTCTGAGCATCGATGCAGAGCACCCCGCCGCGAGTTCCCACCCACAGCGTGCCTCGTGCGTCCTGCGCCATTGAGGTGACCTGCTGAGTGGAGGTATATACCTCCACTCCTGCAAGCGGATTAGTCAGAGCGATCAAGGACAGGGCAACCAAAGTCACCTGACCGTCACCTTCATCTCAGTGCGGTTGTGAGCTTTGTCCGTGAGGATGACCACCACCTCTCCGTCGCCGCCATCGACTAGCCCAAAGAACCGGCCAGGCTGGGTTCGGCGAAGGGCTTGTGGCTTGACCGAGCCGATCGCCACTTCGACCCTCGCCAAGTCCTCAGAGCCTTCGACCTCGACCCGCACTTTTTCGCCAACGCGCTCCGCCTTAACCTTTGCGGTTGGGGCGGAAATGTCCACGCTGTAGTTGAAAGACTGGGTTGACCGATTGCCTGCAGAGTCCAACACGAAAACCTGAACCTGATACTCGCCTTCCTTAGCATAGGTCGGAATGTCGAAGCGACACTCCCACTTTCCAGACTCAGAGTTGAACTCAAGCGGCTTGACCTCACCATTGGGAAAGAGTGCGACCACTTGCCGCGCATCCTTTGGCGCTTCTACTTGGAGCATGGGGTCTCCCATGCGAGCTCGGAGCTGCTTTTGCTTGGCCCAAAGGATCTCCAACTGCTTAACCTGATCCTGGCTTAACTCCCGGTTCTGCAGGCTGTCGATCTCTGTCTCGACGCTTAGCCGCTCCAGCCGAACGTTAGCCCATTCGGCCCCTCGGAACTGGGTGTCCTGGATTCTAAGTCTCTCCTGAACCCTCTTGATCTCGTCCGCGTTCTTGTCCGGATCTCGGAGTAGCTGAACGAGCAGGTCGCGCGTTTGCGAGTTTGGATCCCAGAAAGACCAAGTCTCGACTTGATGGAACCTCTGCTTCGGCGTCTTGGTGACGGCAAGAATGTTATTCAACTCTTCCTGGCTTCGGCGGAGAGCTGCTAAATCGCGGATCGTCTTTCTCTCCTCTGACCTGGCCGCCCACACTGCGCTTGCCTCGGCATACTGAAGCTGTTGCTTAATCCACGGGCTGGGATCAGCCTGGATCGCCTTGGCAATCGTATAGATTCGGTCCAGCTTGGCCCTGGTTTCCGCATTGTCCGGGCCATGCGCCTTTAGGCTAGCGATGTACGCCTCATGATGCCGTTGGAGTCGCCACTGGAGATCATCGCCAAGCTGCCTCTTGAGATCGACTAGGCTTGTAAGTTCAAGCGCGCGATCTCGTTTGGCGATGAAGTCGGGAGAATCAATGTCCCCTCTCGCTACATATTCGCCAAGCTTGTTCGTCAGTTGCGAATATTCGCTTTGATGATCTCGCCAAACGGCTTGCTTGTAAGAAGTGCCCAACGGGACGCCTGCCTTCGTCTCAATCCGCTCGATTTCTCGTCGCAACTCGCCCAGCTTGGGCGACTTTGCATCTTTCTTCTCCAGCAGAACCAGCTCAGAAGCTTTGCTGTGAGTCAAGTTTTGGGCGGCGGTGGCCATGTAGTCCTTGCCCGCTTGACCTGTTCGCGCCGCAAGTCGATCCAGCCGCTCTCTGAGCTCGGTCGATGTTTTGCCCGCAAGCCCGCGCTTGAGAATCTCCTCACTTATCGGATAGAGCCTTTGTTGGAGTTCGCCGTGTAGATAGTCCTTTGGCGAGCCTCCAACGAGCTTGCATAATTCAAGGAACTTTGATTCCAACTCGCCAGTTGGCTGGCCGTTCGCAAGCCTTTCAGCGAGAGCGTGCGCGGTCTCATAAGTCTCGTTTCCAAGCACCTGCTGCAAGCAGTTTTCAGCCGAAAGTTCGTTAGCCTTGGCAATGTCCTTGACTTCTGATATGAGCGTCTGGGCTTGCCGACTCTTCAGTCCGTACCTCTTGACAACGCGAGTGAGCCGAGGCACGAGCATCGCCATCTCGGCCATCGCCTTTTCTTGCTTGAATCGCTTTCGCTCCTCAACCGGAATGGCGATCCAGGAGGTGTGTTTGCTGGGGATGGTGAATCGCTTGCTCAGATTCACCACTTCGGTCCGGGCACGATTCGAGTTCCCTAGCCCCTCGATCTTCATGCTCGCCCACAGTTTGCTAGCCGGATGGTTCGCCTCCAGGCGGTCTTCAAAGGCAATTTGTGTCTGGCCGACCAATTTGGAGCCATCGCGAAGGACCGCCTTCGCCGACCCCTCGCCGGAATACCGCCCCGTGACCAGAATGGACTGGCCGGCTTTGACTGGCGGAAGCCGCTTGGGCCACACGTCCGAAACTTTGACTCCCGCAAACGAAACCATGGGCCTGAGAACTTTTGCGGAGGGTGTCAGATTCAAGGTGAAGAATCCGGTTGAGCCCCCCGATTTGGCGGCATAGAGATCGGCCTGAACCTTAGCGGGAGCGTTGACCACCGTCACCCGAAGATCCTTGGTTGGGCGGTAATTCTCACCGTTTAGCTCGATCGTCGTCGTGTTGCCGTTTTGTGTCTTGGTCAAACCGATGTTCTCGAGGACATCCACCGTTTGGCTGGTTCGCTCCGCATCGACTTTGATGTTGAGGCGGTCGAGGGCTTGATTGTCGTTCCCCACTAGTGGAAGCACGAACGCGCCTCCATTGAGGGCCTGCGCGAAGTGCATTTCAATCTTCAAGTCGTCATGCGGCATGATTGGAAAGACCCTCGCTCGGAAAGTCCGCTTGCCGATCAGCTCGATCAGCGCCGGATCGCGCATCCGAGAGGTGATGTACTCATAAATCTTCTTCGCACGCTCCTTTTCTGCAACCCGAGCAACCACCTTCTCATTCCCGAACCAATAGGCGAAGTTCGTCACCAGACTTCCCGGCTTCAGCGTGTAGATAAAATCCGCCTCGATGCGGGCATTCGCCTCGTTGGCGAAGGTGATCTGCATCGTGGTGGCGGCGATCCCGTTCTTGATGAGAGTGTAAGAATCCATCGCCTTCAGCCGAAGCGGCAGCGCACCGCCATTTTTGGGCTTAAGGACGATCTGGGCTTGGGTAGACGAGGCAATGGCGATTGGCAAGGCGAAGGCAAGCGCGAATCCAAGTTTCATGACGTGATCCTTTCCAAAAAACCTAGACGCGCAAGTCTGAAACGGTTACGCCAGATTCTTCAGGAAGTGGTCTCGGCATGTTAACGGTAGTCACCGTTAGTAGTCTGAGATCACTACAGGGGCCCAAAGAGGCTAGGTCCGAAACTCAGGCGGCGTATTTCGCTGTACGGTATTGAAAGCGGTCAACGATAGACCGCAAGTGGTGAATCATGAACAGATCACGAGCTTTTACGTTAATTGAATTATTGGTAGTTATCGCGATCATCGCCATCTTGGCGGCGATCCTCTTCCCCGTGTTTGCGCAAGCTAAAGAAGCGGCAAAGAAATCTGTTGGCGTTGCCCATACAAAGCAGATGAATCTTGCTTGCATAATGTACTCGGCTGACTATGACGACAACCTGCCATTGGGGAACATTGCCGATTCGGCCCCAAAGGTTAGCGGGCTATGGGTTTTTAGTGTGCTTCCCTACACGAAGAATCTGGATATGTTTAAGAATCCTCAGGGCGCCGTCAATGGTGGCGCTACGGGAGATCCAAACTACCAAGTTTTCTGGCAATACATCGGACACTACGGATCAATCCCAACCTCTCAGGGCAAAAACATTCCCTACTACACTGTCGGCGACTGGCCAATTACGCGGGCGCTGAACGTCGTTGGTGTTCGGATGCAAGGTGTAATGGGCACTGGCGATGATGG
>JACMJO010000108.1 GCA_014380605.1 Fimbriimonadaceae bacterium
ATTGCTCCCAGCCAGCCGGTAGCTTGAGGGTCGGCCAGGTCAAATCGTCGAAAGATTGGCTGGCGAAGCCCTTGGTATAGCCCCGATTGCCGGGATCGGCGAAACGGGCCCTCTTGTTCCACTCTGCCATCTTCTTCTCGTAGTCGGCTTGTGCCTCCCCATAATTTGCGGAGACGGCTCGATAGTGGTCCGCCATAGGCTTGGTCTCCGGCATGGATTCCAGCGCGCTCATGCGGGTCCAAGCCTCGGCCGGGGTCCCGCCCCAGTAACTGCCAATAACTGCGACGGGAGTCTTGAGTCGCTGGTGAAGACTCCTCGCGAAGTGGAAGCCAACCAGAGAAAACCCCTTCATGGACTCTGAGTTGCACTCGACCCACTGGCCCTGGACATCCTTTTCAAGTTCTCCGCTCGCCTTCTTTGCGACTTGGAAAAAGCGGATCGACGGGAAATTAGTCTCGGGCACGTTCGGTTTCCTGTTCGGGGCGAAGTAGTTCCAGGCCCATTCCATATTGCTTTGGCCGCTTGCCAGCCAAACCTCGCCAACGAGGACGTTCTTGAACTCCTTGGTCGACTTACCTTTGATGGCCAGCGTATGAGGGCCCCCAGCCGTGAGGTTGCGGAGTTCAATCAGCCAATAGCCATCCTTGCCCGCATAGACGGTTCGGTGATGGGTGTCGAAGGATACGTCGATCCGTTCATAGGGATCCGCTGTTCCCCAAATCGGAACTTTGCCCCCCGCCTGAAGCACCATGTTGTCGCCGAATATTGTGGGTAAAGATGGATCGGCAACTGCAATACAGGCAAATAAGCAACCAGTAGCGATGGCAAGCGGTTTGGTCATCCTAGTTCTTGACGAAACAAGTTCGCCAAACGATCTCGTTTGAACCTAACTAGTAGTCGCTGCCCGTCGCCACGACCTAAGTCTTGCCCCACAGACCAACACGAGCGGGAGCAAAGATACCACGCAGATGACGATGCTGTTGATGTAGCCACCCTGGATATCGCCGACGTCTAACGTTGAGATGGATGGGCCGCTCTTCGGATAGAAAACCCTCGCCGACGTTCCTTCTGTGAATCTATCGCGTGAACTTGTCACCCCCGTTTGGGGCTTGCCGTCAACTTCATAGGAGTAGCGGATCACTCGCACCTTTGCGTTGCCTTCGACATCGTCCACCTTCCCGAGGACGCTTTCGTAGCCTTGGCTCCATGCTTGATAATTGAGGATCGTCGTAGCTCGCAACCCGATGACGACCACCGGCAAGAGAATCACGATGATTAACCACTGATTCCCCGGACTCAATTTCATTTTTCTTATCAAAGCCGAGTTCGAGGTTTCTTAGGAAGGCACCCAGAGCTCATTCAGGGATCGACGGTGAAGTGCGAAACGGCCCCGCGATGTGGTCTCCCGAGCCTGGTCGCCGTAGTAGTTGACATCGTCGTGGCTGGCTTCTAGGGTAGCCATGATGACGTCTCCCTCAATTGATTCGACGGTCCAGGTCTGGGTGATCTGATCGACATGGAAGGTGAAGTAGCCCCACGCGCGTTGGGGCACGTCCTGATCGTTCACGAGCATTCCGCCACGACACGTGAGTACATCCCCTGCCCGCGGAGGATGCTCTATCTTGCAGTTCTCCAGACAGATTAAGGCGCTGGGCGGGAATGGGTCGTCTTCGCCCGTTGCCTCGCAATCTATAGAGATCGAAATCGAGTCGGAAGTGAGGCTGTAGCCGCCGTTTCGAAGGCGATACGGAAGATCGCCATCTTGATGGTGGATGGTTAGAGTGTCAATCTCCAAGGTGGTCTGCATTTATGGCTTGGTGACAATAATAATCTCGCCCATTCGCTCCAGTTTCACTTTGCATCCGAGGCGTTGGAAGGCCTTCATCGTGGGCTTGCAGTCGTTTGGGTTGTCGATTGCAACCTTGATGGTGAGATCGTTGGGGTGATTCTCGAGGATGGACTTGGCAGCGTAGTCCGCGCGATCAGTGGTCATATAGAAGCTCCTAGCGCCAAGAATAGGGCGCGGCAGTGGCGAGCTCGCATGGAGGCTGTTGCTAGGAGCAGTCTATGAGAGGTCGTTACAGGGTCTTCTTCAGCATACGACAATTTCAAGGACAGCGGGGAAAGGCGGCGATTGGGAAAGGACTGGGATGGGGGCAAGGACGCCCAGCAGAAAATGACGTCTGGAGGAGGTTTGCGCACCGGCATCGGCGTTTGGATCGTCCCAGCAGTCTAACAGCCACGACTGCTGCCCGAAAACCAAGGACAATGAACCAAGTCTCCTTCCCTATCCCCCCTACCGCTACTCTGCGCCGATGGGCGCTGAAACTCGCGCTGATCGCGCTGATCTGCTATCTGGTGTACATCGTCAGGGAAATCTGGCTCCCGCTTGGCCTCGCCTTGCTCTTGGCAATGGTTCTCAGCCCTGTCATCGACCGAATGGAAGCCCGGGGATGGAAACGGGCCAGCGCGACCATCTTCGTCTTCCTGAGCTTCTTGATCATTACGGTCGGTTTGACAATCCTCGCGACGCCGTTTCTCATCCATGAGGCGCAGGAGATCCAGGCCCAGTTTGATAAGTACTTCCCCAACCTTACGAAACCCGGCCTACTGAAGTCGTTCAAGGAGATGAATGCTCCCGATGCCGTCGCCGAATATGGATCGAATGCCATCGACTTCGTCTCGAAAAGCCTTAAGAAATCCACCTCGCCGCTGATGGATATCGGCCTTAGGTTCGCGAGCAATCTCATTTGGGTCGTCATCATTCCTATCGTCACCTACTACATCATCCGCGACTATCACATCATTCTCACGAAAGCTCTGTTAATCGCGCCGGCGAAGCACCGACCCCTTGTGCAGTCAAGCGTAATGGAGATCACGACGATCTTCGGAAAGTATCTGCGCGGCTTAGGCATCGTCTCTCTGGCAAACGGAGTCGCAACTTGGGCTGTGCTTGCAGTTTTGGGAGTTCCAAGTGCGGTGCTGCTGGGCTGCATCGCGGGCCTTCTCTACAGCGTTCCTTACATCGGGGCGATTCTAACCGTCGTTCTTACGGCGATCATCTCATTCTTGGGCGGCGGGTTCAATCTGATGCTCATCAGCGTGGCAGTCAGCACCGTGCTGCATCAGATCATCTTCGATCAGATCATCACCCCTCGCATCCTGGGCGGCCACGTTGGGCTCCACCCCATCCTCTCGATCATTGCCCTGCTGGCGGGCAACCTGCTTCTGGGCATCGTGGGAATGATCTTAGCCGTGCCGGTCGCTGCCTGCATCCAAATCGCGGTCGTCACAATGATTCCAAAACTGGCCGTGGAAGTAGACCTACCGCCGCCAACAGCGGGTCCAGAGTCGGGAGCGATTCGCAATGAAGAGGCCCTTGAAGTTGCGAAGGATATCGATGCGTCTGAAAAGATGAAGGAAGCGGTTGCAACGGCGGTCGAGGAGATCGAAGAAAACCTGGTTGCCGAGGCGAGCGTGGTGAAAGTGTCAACGGACCAGGACAAGGCTTAGGAACTTTGGCCCCACCATTTGACCGCAGAAATTTTCTTGGGAACAATCCTTGAACAGCCTCCGTCTAGTTCTTTCTGCCTGGTTCGCCAGGCGGCCTGGGGCATGGCCCAGGATAAGGATAAACGTTGGTAACAGCGCCAAAGGGTTGGGCCCCATCCCAGCCGCCCCGCAAGGGGACCGCTATGCAATCCGAGGCTTCTCAGATGTCCGATCCGTTCGGGCGTTGATCCGGAAGGCCGGGACTAGGACCGACGGCGAGTGCTGAGGTTCGCGCAGGGGTAGCCCTCTGCAATGTCCCACGCTAAAGGTCCAGGGGTGAAAGCCGAAGAGAAGGAGCGTTGGTTCGACCGTACCGTCGGGAGAGCTGGCCTTCAGTCGCCAGGGCGCGATGGACTCTGATCTCGATCAGGGGACGCCGTCCGGGATGATCGTCTGGTACCCACGGTTTGGGGAAGGGCAGGATGGCGTGGCGCATTTTGTGTCTAACAAGGCACGGAACGCCTGACCACGCACGTCGTTCGGGATTACGAATAGCTCAGACGAAGAGCGATTGACTTGGAATCAATAGGACGCGGCCTCAAAACCGCTTCGTATACAAGCGAAAGAGTGGTCCGCACAGGAGCGAAAGCAGCCTGTTTCCCTCGGCTTCGGCCAGGAGGGAGCGCGAAGGATCTCGCAAGGTCCTTGGCGTAGAGTTGTGAAAGTTTGGTGTTCCCCGTCATGGGGGATTAGCGGAGGTTTGCAGCCTTCGGCCGGATCGAAGCGGCATAACAGCTCTGTGCGATAGAGGGTGCTGAACCTCTGTAAAAAGACGGCGGCTGACGGCGCTTGCCTGGCCACGGTCGTAAGATCGGGCTCGGCGGACAAAGCGGGGAAACAGATAATCCCGCCAAAGAGCGACCACGCCCGCACC
>JACMJO010000109.1 GCA_014380605.1 Fimbriimonadaceae bacterium
TGAATGTCGAACTTGGATTGCCCATCCGAACGGAAGACGGAACCTATGCGGCTCTCGGCGCAACAATGCTAAGTCTTAAGAAGACTGCAGCCGCTTTTGAAGTCGAGTGTTTAGGTGCTCGAATTGTTCGTCCCGCCCAGAACAAAAAGATCGATTTAGGGAACGTGTCTCTCTCCACCACCGGGTTGGCTGACATTAGAGCAACGGTGCCAGATACCGGCAGCACCGTCTGGAAAGCCACCATTCGACAGGCAAAGGTGTCGGTCGCTATGCCCGAGATTCTGGTGGAGGACGACAAGCCATGGTCGGCAACGGTCGCGGAGCTCTCGATCAATCAAGACGGCCAAGTGACATTCGCGCGGGCGGACATGGACACCGGGAAGACCGTTTCCTTGGCCAACCCCACCGGATTCGAGGTGGTGGTCAAGGCAGGCAGCTCCATCCAAATGCAAGATGGCGTTCCCGTGGGCTTTACGTTGAACTGCGAAGTCCGATTCCCTGAGCAGATCACCGACGCTACCGGCAGGCGACTAGCGCTTGACGGGAACATTACGGCAGCCAACGGAGCCGGCTTCCTCATCTCCCTCAATAACCCTCCGGACATGAAAATCAAGGGCTTCCTGGTGAAGTCGACCTTCATCGGGATCGACCTGTCCGCGACGGAGGCCCTCAAGAGTTTGCCCGCGGATACGCCGGATGCCGTCAAAGCCGTGGGTTTCATCGGCGGATTCATCCGGTCGGCGTCGATCACCCTGCCCGACACCCTCACCAAAACTAACGGTGACCCCATTGTCATCACCGGAAAGCATCTTTTGATCGAAGGTGAGGGCCTCACCGGCACCTTGGCGGTCGACAACCTCGGCGTCGGAGGCGTAGCCGGATTCGAGGCGAAGGATGTGACGGGGTCCGTCGAACTCAAGCGAAGCAGAATCACTGCCTGCACAATCAAAGCAACGCTCAAGATCGACTTTGTGCCAGGTCCGGGATTGCAGGGCTTATCCGAACTGGAAACCAGCATCGTGATGAAGGACGACGGCTACCTGTCCGTGGACATTAAGCCCGGCGAAACCCTGAAGTTCGATGCGATCGGGTGTGAACTTGGAATCGAGAGTGGTCGGCTCATCGTCGACAACGGCGAGCCGCGCATCTTCGTCTCGGGCGACCTGACCATCAAGAACGTCGCTCCGATTCCTGGGATGCCCGCTGTCACCCAAGCCCTTCAGGGCGCAAAGTTTGCACTTGACGACATCGGCTTTGATTCGGACGGAAAGCTGTACTTGCCATCCAGCGGATCAATCAACCTTGCCAATCCTCTGGTCCTCGACTTCAGCGTAGTCAAAATCATCGGACGTTCTATCGGCTTCGAAGCAGATTCCAATGGACTGACTGCGATCATCCTGGGCGGCGGGGTTGAGATGGGGGACGGGCTCGACCTTCCAGTCAAGGGCGGCATCACTTTTGAGGGCTTGCGGATCGGGAAGCCAGCGGCGGGCCAGAATCTGCCTGAAATCTCAGTTGGCGACATCGGCATCGAATTTGAGATCAATCAGCTCATGTCGGCTGCTGCTCGCATCCGATTCAATAACGAGGAGGTGTTGGGAAGGGCTGGAACACCGGGGGCTAAGGTTCCTGCCAACGACCCGCTCCGAAGCGCGTTTTCAGGCTATGCAAAGCTGAGTATTGCCGACTTGGGCGGCGTGGATGTATTCCTCATGATCTCCGACAAGGCCTGGTTTGTCGGAGGAGGTGTGGAGACACCACCCATTCTCATCCAGATTCCACCAGCGCCGCCATCTCCCCCCTATCCGCTATTCAACATTTACGGCTTCTTCGGAGGATTTGGGATCAACGTGGTGCCCAGGAGCCCAGGGCAAGGCCGCATTACGGACATCAGTCAGATTAAGATTGTCATGGGCCAGAACATGGCCCAGGCCGGCATGATCCTCGGAGACCCGGTTACCGGAAACTTATGGTGGGGCGAGGGGACACTGACGGTCGCCTTCCCCTCCCTCATTCTGGACCTGACAGCAAAGCTAAGCTTTCTTGACCCGAAGGGTCCGGCCCTGGTTCAAGCCAGCTACTGGGACGAGGCCGACCGGGTCGCACGAATCTTTGCGAACCTGGACCTCTCTAAGTTGCCCGACATCACCTTCCAAGCCGGAGGCGACTTCTTTTTGGCCGTGCCAACCCGCAAGGATAGCCTCTTCTCGCTTGATGGAGAAGTTCTGCTAAAGATAAGCAGCCAAGACAACTTCCTGCGGGTCGGCTGGGAGCCAGCCGGTCAAAAGCCTATTCGCTTTAAGCTTGGCAACATGATCGACGGCGTCGATTTGGAGGTCAAAGGCGGCTTCTTCATCGATTTCAAGGAGCTGAAGGCAGGCCTGGCCTTCAAGGGAACCCTTGAAGCTGACCTTGGGCTTTCAATTGATGGTGACTTTGCGGGCCAGCTTAATATCAAAATGCCAACAGAAGCTCAGATGAGGACGGCCGAATCCAACGGGCAATCTCTTTCGACCTTCACGCTTCCCGATGCCAGTGGACGATTGGAGTTTTCCGGATCCGTCTACTTCCCCGATTTTCCCGATATCCGAGCTAGCGCCTACGCGCAGCTGGAAGGAGAGTTCACGTCGACCTCAGAGCGCATAAAACTCAAAGTCGATGGAACAGTGGAAGGGTACGTGCGGGTGTTTGGTAAGAAGATTGAGGCCTCGGCGCGATTCGACGAAACCCTTCTCTCGGTGAAGCGATGATCGTTGCACTCCTTTCCGCGGTGGTGATGAGCGGGAACTACGTGCCCCAGGTTCCCAAGGTGAAGATGTTGGCTGCATCCGCCATGGTTGGCCAGAAACCTGAAGTTCGTCTACGATGGGTGGTTTTCTCGGGCTGGATTCCTGATGGTGGATACCGGTTGTATCGCTTGAACGGAACCCAAAAGCAACTTATCTTCCCGGCTCCGACCCGAAAAAACGTCGCAGGGCTAAAGCACCTAAACACAGGGGGGCCGAAGCAAGTCATAAAGGGAACGACCCCTGCCAAACCTGATATCTCGACGACATTCACCTTGGCGAACAAGCCACTGGGAGCATCGGCTGTGCTTATGACCGCGGGCGGCGCACGGGCGAAGTCTTCGGCCGACCTATTCCGAACGCGAATGGAGTCCTCGGTGAATCTTCGAAAGAACCCCATCGTGGGTCAAGGCTCGCTCCCCGAAGCCCTGAATCGATTGGCACCGATTCAACAGTTCTTCGGGTCATTGAAGCCACGTCCCTCTACCGCGCCCGTGGTGACATCGGAAGAAGCCAAGGTGGTCAATGCCCGTCGCTCGATCATCATCGCTTCGCTCACCAGCGAGGATGTGGCTGACGCGGTTGGATTGGGTGCCAAGGATATGGGGGTGCAGAGTGGACAGGTGGTGTCCTACGCGCTTTTCGAAGTCGGAGCAGGCGGCAAGGATGGCACTGCGCCTGTCGCCACGATCAACAACTTTGAGGTCGGCAAGGATCCCCTTCCGCCGACTCCTGCGAACGTTCTGGCCGCGCAGACAGATCACGGAATCTTTGAGCTCCGGTGGGATCGCGTCGCAGAGGCAGTAGAAGACGATTTGGGTTTGGTGACCTATCACGTCCGTCGATCGGATGCGCCGGGCGCTGCCGGAAAGCCCCTGACCAACGAGCCGATCGTTATCCCGGACATTCCCACAAAGACCGGGATCGTCGAGCCGATTGCGTTCTACACCGACCGCAAGGCTCCAGTAGGCCGGATCAGCTATCAAGTGATATTGGAAGACTGCTTTGGCCGACGTTCCGCGCCAGGCACCATCGAGGTCGCTTCCGAAGACCTGCGAACCCCCAACGCTCCGAACGTGGTTCGCGCCCGGCTGCGGGAGCACGTGAGAAAGGCCATGCCAAAGGGAATTCCCGGGCCCGTTCAAGTGTATTGGCAGGCCCAGCGACCCGCTGATGTTCGATTCAACATCTACCGGGAAGATTCGGAGCAGCCGGGCAACATAGTCAAACTCACGCCGACTCCCATTCCGGGAGAAAGGGTCACCGTGGGCAGTCCAACAGAGTTACTGGACCTGTACGAACTGGTGATGGGCGAAAGCCTAACAGAGATTGAAGATGACCGGAAGCGGGCCCTAGAGACCGCGAAGTTCGGCGCCAAGCTGCCGACTATTACCGTGCTGAGCGATTCCACCGCAGAGCCCGATCGTAAGTACCGGTATTACGTGAACTCCGTCTTGTTGGTCAATAACCGCGAGTCTAATGCGGTCCGGTCCGGGGTGGTGGACGTACCCAAGCTGACCAAGCCCGGGCCTCCGACCGGAGTGCAGTTCGCCGCTTTTAAGCCCTCCTCAAGCAGGCCCATTGCTCACCGGTCGTTTACGAAGAGTGAAAGGAACGTCGTTCGTGAGAAGCAGGATCGGTTTGAAAAGCAGTTTAGGAAGACGATCATTGCCCCTGGAACTCTAAAGGGTGGTCAGAAAGCGCCCATCAAACTGGAAGCGATCAGCATCATTCCCGAGGATCAAGGCGGCACCGTCCAGATCGCTTGGACTATGCCTTCTGGACACCGAAATCCCCTTATCCGGGTCTATCGCGAAGTGGAAAACATGCTCGGGTCCAAGATAGAGGCAGGTCAAGCCCGAACCGCGAGCTTTACCGACTCGATTCCCCGCTCCTACAAGACCACGTATCTTTACTCCTTTGTCACGGAGTCGCGATGGGGCATTCGTGGAACTGCCAGCCCCGTCGCTAAGTTCGTCGCGACGGCTTGCTTGGCGCCCTCCGTTCCCAACCTTATCAACGTCGGGCCGGACATCGCTGGTGGAGGCCTCCAGATTCAATGGCGCCCCAATCCCGCCGAGCAGCAGGTGAAGACTTTCCGGGTGTTCCGCAAGGGGGTCAAGCCAGTGGACGTGAAGAACGCCTCGCCATCCTTCCGCAACACCGCCATCTCCCGACTCAGGGGTCGAGTGAGCGGCCAGAAAGGAACGACGGGCGGTGGCCAGAGACCTGTGCCTCCGGCTGCCGACCCTGAGAACGACCAGGGCTATACCGAAGTTGCCACATTGGCCGCAGGTTCCGCCCAGATGCCGGTGGCCAACGGGGTTGCCACATTTAAAGACACACCACCCGATCCCAAGCTGCAGTACTACTACAAGCTGGTCGCGGTCAATGAGATTGGACTGTTCTCTGATCGATCCGAGCCGCTAGGGTCCGGCCTACTTAGGATGTCCATCCCTGCACCTACATCCGTCACGACTTCGCTCAATTCTGGCAACGTCAACGTATCCTGGACGGCCGTCCCAGGTGCCACCGGATACATCGTTAAGCGGGGACCAGAAACCGGTGCCACCATCCAGGTCTCTGGCGTGATCACAGGCGTCTCGTTTGTAGACAAAACCGCGATGAGGGGAAAACGGTACCGCTACGAGGTGCTAGCTTTGGACGGATTCGGAAACATTTCACAGCCAACTGCCTCAGCGGCCGTGACCGTCATGCCTTAACCGACCTGCCTCTGTCCGAAAAGCTAACTGATTAAAAGCTAGAGCTCTAATCTTGCTTCGGGAGAAGCGGTTCAACCTGCTATTTAGTTAACTCTGGTTGCCATCCACAACATCCTCCGGCTGGGAGCTAGGAGTGGTGTCACCATGCTTATGACTTTTGATTTTAATGGTGAGAACCGTGAAGAAAATCAGGAAGTGCACGGTGAGCAGCAGAAGCAGGTCAAGCCAGACCACTCGCCACTGAGTCGCAGCCAGATAAAACAGCGAAAGGCAAATGGTGGCGGCAGCAACGTTCAATGCCGTTACCCCTGGTGGAACCCTTTTCGACCGACCGGAATCGTTCATCCGAATCTCGAAGAACATCACGCCCAGAGCCAAAAGCGAGAATAGGACTAACTCTATCGTGAGAGCGCCTGCATTCGTCAACACTCGAAGCGGCGCTGAGACCAAGGTTTGGGTTGCACATGCGTGGACCAGTACCCCGGCATATTTGTGATCTCCCTTGCCAGGAACCTTGAACAGGTCTTGCTTCAACAATGGATCGGGCGCACAATCTCCGATAAGGATCAGCTTCTTAAACAAGTCCTTTTTGAGCTCATTGGAAAGGCCATTCTCAAGAATATCAAGACCGGAAATACGCTTAATGTTATCGATTCTTGTGTAATCGACCAGCGCGGATTCGAACGCGGTTTCGCGCCGACGAACGGCGAGTCGATCCGAGTAGAAGTAGGTGCTCTCTTGCGCCCTCGGCAGCAGTCCCGCCAATCGAGAGGTCATGGTGCGGACCCGCTCGCCGTCCATCCTTTGGATTTCGATGGGCACCACTGCCGTCGAGTTTTTGAAAAGTGGCAGGGCCGCGCCTAGCTTGCATCCGTCCGGCTCGTTCTCGGTAAAGAACCACAGACCGCAAGCCGCCTCCAACTGCCGCATCACCCCCAGGTAAACCGGCGGATCACCCTCTTTCTCCCGCAGCAGCATGGCCAGTAAAGTCGTGTCGGATTCCTTGGAATTAGGGTTGGGCTCATCTCCGTTGAAGGTCTGGCCGACGGCATAAGCCCCACGTTTCTCAGGGATATCCCGGATGATTTCTAGCTTGGTTATCTCCTGCCCATTTGGGAGCCTCTTCTTAACAGGAACCAACCACTCCAGCGAGAAATCGACATCCACCCCAATTCCCTTAGGACCAGCCTCCCTAATCTTGCCGATCAACTCTGACAACTCGGATCGCGAAATTCCTGAAATGCCCGGGGTTCTGGTCTGTAGGTGGGTCAGACCGTGGGTATCGATGACGCGAACGTCCTTGAGATCCGCTTTCGGTAGCATTCCTTGGACTTGCTCGGCCGTGCTCTCTTCGAGCCAGTGCGCTAATGCGGTTCCATGAAAACCGTGGGCGACGCAGCTCACGACAAGGATCAGCAAGACCTCAATTAGAAACCAGGTGTGCTCATGCCGCCACTTCTTGGCGGGCTCGGCGCTCACTTGGGGAGCCAAACAAACCCTCCGAACTTGGGCAGGAAGGAGCCATGGATAGGTTGTGTGGGCAAGTGCCTCGCGTCGAACGCCCTGCGAAGCGTGGTCGTCACATCCTCGATCTTAATGAAGGACTTTGGGCCGCGCGACGTGATGGACTTCGCAAATGCCCCTGCGAAAGCGCTTCCTTGGCCAGGCTGGCCGTCCGGCACTCGGCCGATTCCGGAGGCAATCACATACCTGCAGGGAGTGCTTAGTTGCTTTACAAAGTCTTCGCGTTCTTCAAGCGTGGCCTCGCCTGGCGCTCTAGATTGGAATTCTGACCATGCCTTCCGAGCCTCTGTTAAGAATTCGCCCCCGGAGCATGCATCGATAACCAAGAGGATCTGGCCCTCGTTATTCATCTTCATCATCGTCGCCAAGGACTTGTAGAAGATCCGGTCTCGTAATTTCGCGTTTTCCGCATTTGCGCCCGTTCCTTTCAAAGCAAAGAAGCCGCCTGCCTGCGCTGAGGCATGCCCGACAACATAGATGAGAAGCTGTTCGCCCTTCCTCAGGTCTCTTATCGACTCGTGAAGCTCCTGCATGATCGGGAGGTAATCGGTATTGACCCTTCGCTCGACGTCGAACCCACACCCGCTTAGGGCGTCACCAACCAACTTGCCATCAACCTGCGGATTGTTCAACTTCGGCCACATCTGCTTCTGATCGAAAGTGTCATTGATGATAAGGATCGCCTTGGACTTCGGTTGGCGAATCGTATCGGGGATAGGCGAATTGGGTGGCGCGCTGGCGGCAGCTGACTTGGCCGAGGCTACTTGATACTCATACCATCGCCCTTCGACCCGGCCGTAGTTCACGTCTTCTTGCGAAATCATGGAACTGGCGAGGTCGATCTCCGCGAATGCTCCTTCTTTATCTCCCTGATCAAACTTCGCCTGAGCCAATCGAAATCGAAGCCAACCCTCGGTGTGTCTTCTGAATTTGACGCCGCCATCGCTTTCGTTCTGATCACGGGGCTTCGTCATCTCTGCCAAGCAGCCATCCCAATTCGCCATCGCCTCTTCTTTCCGGCCAAGCAGGTATTGGGCGTCAGCGAACCGGTAATAAAAGAGGTGCGAATTGCCGTTAAGGGTCGGAAGCAACCTGGCCTTAACCTTTTCCCCCAGAGCAAGGGCAGTTTCTGGGTCGCCCTGGCTTTCCACAAGACCGCCGAGTGCCTGATTGGCGAGGCTCGCTATATGTTGTTCTGCGCCATCTTGGGTTGGCTTCAGGCCGATGACTCTCGTCGCCAGCTTCGGGTCGGCGATTAACCTTTCCAGGAGATCGACGTACATTTGGGTGCTTAGGGCGTCCGCGATCGGGCCGAGGCCGCCGTCCATTCCGTCGGCAATCAGGGATTGGGACGAAAAGTTCAGAACCTCAAAGTAGCCGCGCGAATGAAGAGTCAGCCCTGCCAGCATTGCGAGGGAATTCCGGATCGAGGCTTGAGCGAAAATGTCCCAGTACCATGGGTCTTTGGAGCGAGCTCCCTTATCGACCTGTGCTCCCACCATCACCTGGGCCAGATCGGTAATGGGGTTGAAACTCTCCGGATCGTGCGCAACCGCTGTGCCGGTCTCTATCGCTCGTTTTGCGATGCCCAAAATGAGCTTTGCCCTCGTGTCGCCGATCATTTCCGCCCAATGTAGGGCTACTTTCAAAATCGCAAGATTCTCAGGGTTTGCGGCCCAGTACATCATGGCCAGGTCGAATGCTTCGTTCCAAAGCCTTTCCCCTTTAAGCATTGAGTTCAGCCGGACGAACGTTTCAATATCGCCTGGCTTGGTGGCATTCGCCATGGCGCTGTGAATCTCAGCGCTTTTACCCTTTGAAAGAGAGACAAACTCGGACAATCCAGTGGCTCCGTCGCTCCATTTGAGCTTAAGGGTCATAGGCAAGGATGCGTTCTTGATTTTTAGCTCGCTCACGGCCTGGATGGAGATGATCGCGATCATGAGGTCCATCGAAACCTCTCCCGACTTCTTGCCAACGAGGGGGACGGTCAGCACCTCCTCCTTATCGATCACAAGGATAGCCTTTACGGGTGTCCCTTCCATTCGAGAATTCCATTCCAGCCGAAGATAGTTGCCGCGTATCGCGCCTCCGTCTGCGGGAAATACGGGCGTCTCACCTCCGCGGCCCTGACCCCCTCGCTCCAGGAATGCGAGAACTTCATTTGCGAACTGTCTCAGGGGAGGTGTGTCGTGAGGTTTCAAGGGGCTAGTCTTGTCGATGGTTTCCCGGCCCCGTGACGAGAGTATCGAACAAGTTCCGCCAGCGCTAATGATCAGCCTGTCGCCGACGTAAACCGGTATGCCCAGGTGCCTCTTCGGAATGAGGCTCACCGACATCTTCTTGCCTTCCCGGGTTCCCTGGATATCGACGCTTCCCGTAACATTCGTGACAATGCCGTAGAACCCTTGTTTTAAAGCTTCGTTCTGGGGCTCCTGGGGGGCAATGGCAAAGAGGCAGGCAGCGGCGAAAACGACAGCTTTTGTCCACCGCTGAAACATGGCACGAATGTTACATTACCTAGCGAAAAAGTGCGAGGCGCAAAGCGTTGCAATGGCAAAATGATCGGAAGCGAATGTGTTTTCTTCGGAGAGCGTGATGCGGTAAAAGTTGAAGCCTTCTCTAGAAGATTAGCGTCACATAA
>JACMJO010000110.1 GCA_014380605.1 Fimbriimonadaceae bacterium
AGGCGTCCATCACTAGGTCGGTGCTGTAGTCGCCGATAGTATGGATGGCGATCTGATAGCCCGCCTCATGGGCGATTCGCGCCATGTCATTGAGTCTCTCTGGGGGATAGATGAGTTGCCCGCATACTTCAAGGTCCTCTGGAGCATGGGCTGACGCGTCCTTGGCGGCGCGACTGATCGTGTATCCAGCCGCTTTTTCTCCCGAATAGCGTCCGTAGATCGCGGCTGTTGCAGATCCAATGGCGCCATCCGCGAATATCTTGATGCCCGAAATTCGGGAGCCTTTACTCTCGTATGCCTGGACCGCACTCTTGATCTCTTCAGATCGCCAACAGCCATCCTTTCTAAAGACCTCGCCCCACTGAAGATAAAGGCGAGTCAGAATCTTGCAGCCACGCTCGGCGGCGAGCCGATAAGCTTCCAGCTCCTGAAGCAAGTTGAAGCGCCCCGTCATCATGTCGCTCGCGCATGCGATCCCGAATTCGCTCATTTTCTGTCCTGCGAGGAGGATTGCTTGAACCATCTCATCCAGAGTCGGCATGGGAGCCCGGTGGCTCACTCGCTCGTGGGCACTCTCGAAGAGCACTCCATTCAACGTGCCGTCTTCGAACCGTCCATAACTACCCCCCTCCGGATCCTTGGCAACCACCTCAACCCCTGCCGCACTAAGTGCCGCTGAGTTGGCCACGCTGGCATGTCCGTTTACATGCCGAAGCAAAATGGGAACGTCGGGCGAAATAGCATCAAGCTCTTTTCTGGTTAAAAAAACGCCACCAAACTTCGTCTGATCGTAGTGGACCGCCAGTAACCATTTTCCTTCGGGCGTATCCCTTAATCGGTCGCGAACAGCGTCCAGCACGTCCTGGTTGCTTGTGCAGTCACCCAGGAAAAGCTTTTGTAAATCGAGACCGGTTGGTAGGATATGGCAATGGTTATCAATAAAAGATGGACAAATCGTTACGTCCTGAAGGTCGTCGATCGAACCTGCTGAAGAGATCTGTCCCGGTTTCCCACGATAGGCGACCCGGCCGTTTTCAACCAACATCTCCTCGGACTCACCGGTCCTCCACCACTTAAAATTTGTATATAGCGTGCTCAAACCATTGACCTCATTGCGAAAAGGTTAGGTAGTCCACCCGTGTGCCAGAAGCAGACTCGACCTTCAATTTCGCCCCGCTTCACAAGTTCCAACAGGCCCGCGAAGGCTTTACCTGAATAGATCGGGTCCAGGAAGATTCCTTCCTTCCTAGCGAGATACCTAATCGCGTCGTTTCCTTCCTTGCTTGGGATTCCGTATCCTGGGCCCACCATATCTTGGAACACGCGGAATTCATTGGTATCAACAGGCTCACCACCCATTAGCGCAGCAAGCCCCCGGCTCAACTCGGCAAAGTCCTCGACGATCTCAGGCTCCGGATCGCTGGCGACTCCTAAGACCTTGGTTTTTGTGTCCCGGAAGGCATGTGCTAGACCCACCTGGGTTGAGCCGCTGCTACTGGCAAAGACAATACAATCGAAATCCGGTCCAACTTCTCTCCCGGCTTCCCAAAAAGCGTAGGCTCCGGTCGGAGAAGAGCCACCGACGGGGATTCGGTAAACCCGCAATCCTCGTCGCTCATACATCTGGGCGAGATCCTCTGCGTGGGCATTCAGTTCGTCCCATGTTCCATCCGGGTAGACATGAAGATCAATGCCGACCCACTCGCCAAGGGCGACATTGCCTCCATCTCGAGTAAGGCCATCTGTTAACGGGGGATTGAACTCACAAGGAGTCTGCATCGCCGCTGCTGCGCATTGCACACCGCAGACCGCCGCTGCCACCCCAAGTTGCCGGATAAAGTTTGACTGCGTTGCCCCGCACGTCACGGCTGCTTCTGCGCCTTGGGCAAGAGCCTCGCCCATTATGTACTCCAGCTTGCGACCCTTGTTTCCGCCCATCGCAAAGCCCGTGAGGTCGTCGCGCTTGATCCAGAGGTCGATGCCCATGTCGACCGAAGCCCGGTCGAGCCGATGCAAGGGCGTTGGGGCTTGGATCAGGGAGATCTTGGGACGATGCATGAACTTGGGTTGAAGTTACCTGGGACCGACAACCGCCTCTCTAGGTAAGCCATCATAATCAAGCCATGTCTCAGGTCGAAGCGGCTGAGCCCAAGCGGGTTCGCAAAGGGTGTTGGATTGTGTTCGGCATCCTTGGGACCATGTTTCTGGCGGTTGCCCTGTTCTACGGTCCAGCCGTTTGCGACTTCATCGGGGTGTACGGTTTGGACGCGTTGTCTAAGCCGGAAAAGCACGCCTACTCTGCCACGAGCGAGAAGAACCTGAAAGCAATCTACCAAGGCATGATGCTCTACCACGAATCCGAGGGCCAATTCCCGGATGCCAGCGGGTGGATGGATGCGATCGAGAACCGACTTCAATCCAACGACCTTGCCAAAGGCGAAGGCGCCAAGAAGCTGATTCGACCCGACCTGGGCGGGAATCCGGGCGAGTTCGGCTACGCGATGAACGACGCTGCATCGGCTAAGTACAAAGACGACGTGAAGGACCCTTCAAACACGCCCCTCGTTTTCGAGTCCAAAGCGACGAGCCGCAATGAGCACGGCGATCCAGAGAAATCTCGCTCGGGATTGGCAATAACGGTAGACGGAAAGATACTAAAAGGACCATAATCTCCATCGCACAACAGTCGAGACTTAACGTCTTTCGAAATCGTATAGGGCAACTATGGCGTCGAACATCATTGAAGTAAAGAACTTGACGAAGACCTACCCGGGTGGAGTCGAGGCAGTTCGCGGCGTCAGTTTCAATGTTGAGGCAGGCGAATTCTTCGGATTTCTTGGTCCGAATGGTGCGGGCAAAACGACAACCATCAATATGCTGGTCAACCTTGTCAAGCGGACGAGCGGCCAGATCACAATCGATGGCTTGGACCTAGAGAAGGAACCGATCGATGTCTACAAGAGGGTCGGTTTCGCCATGCAGGAGA
>JACMJO010000111.1 GCA_014380605.1 Fimbriimonadaceae bacterium
CGTTTTCCCTCAACCTTGCCCTAATCACGCCCGGGCGAACCGGCTACGTCGTCTTTCTAGTGTTGACAGTCTGGTGCTTTGCGATGAGCCGAGGTTTCAAGGGCGTCGTGCTCGGCGCGCTGGTCGCAGCCGCTGTGGGGGGCGCCGCATTCGTTTTGTCGCCGTCGCTAAAGGGACGAGTCATGAGCGGCATTATTGAGGCGCAAAACTATTCAACCGACGCCAGCGAAACGTCTTTGGGACGGCGCATGGTCATGCTCGACGCAAGCGTCGAGATGATCCGGAAAAATCCTCTCCTCGGCCCAAGAGCTTCAAAAGCTGGGTGCGGACAGCGAGTACGCCAAGGGCTTGGTCGACAAGACGGTGGTCATCTACGTCGAGACGATGAAGCGTTCCGACGATGCCTCGAAGGCATCCAAGTAGAAACGGCGTCCAGCCTCGGTGCAAAGCCTTCTAGAAGTGATATATCCCTATAGAGTGTGGCAATTTATTGCCGCTTTCACATGAGCGATTTATCGCGACCGGTTCACCGAAAAGCGGCAACAAATTACCGCACTCTAAAGAGCTACCAGCCCCGGACAGCTAGCTTCTCACTCTCCATAAGACTGGAGACATTGATCCCCACCATCGGCTCGCCCAGGCCCTTGCTGATTTCGGCCAACTTCTTGGGCTCCTTGTAAAACAGCACCGACTCCACGATCGCCTTGGCCCTTCGCTCCTGCGCCTTGATCCGCTCCGACTCCTCAAGAGAGGCACCGGCCTTGAAGATTCCCGAGCCCACAAACACCGTTTCCGCGCCAAGCTGCATCATCAAGGATGCATCCGCAGGGTTCGAGATTCCGCCCGCCGAGAAGTTGGGAACCGGAAGCTTCCCGGTCTCGTGAACGATGCTGATCAGTTCCAATGGAGCCTGATGCTCCTTCGCCAGAACGTAAAGCTCGTCCTCGCGGGCGTTTTGAACTCGTCGGATATCCGACATGATGGTGCGCATGTGCCGTACGGCTTCCACCACGTCGCCGGTACCGGCTTCGCCCTTGGTGCGAATCATCGCCGCGCCTTCCGCACAGCGTCGAAGCGCCTCGCCTAGATTCCTTGCGCCACAAACGAAAGGAACGGTGAAGGCGTGCTTGTCGACGTGGTTCTCATGATCCGCCGGAGTCAAAACTTCGCTCTCGTCGATGAAGTCGACTTCGAGCGCTTCCAGAATCTGCGCCTCGGCAAAATGGCCGATTCGGCACTTTGCCATGACCGGGATCGAGACCGCCGCCTGGATGGCTTGAATCATCTCCGGATCGCTCATTCGGGAGACTCCCCCATCTCGGCGAATGTCGGCGGGAACACGTTCTAGAGCCATGACGGCAACCGCGCCTGCGTCTTCCGCGATTCGGGCGTGGGTGACGTTCACCACGTCCATAATCACGCCGCCCTTCAGCATCTCTGCCAGGCCGACCTTTTCTCGCCAGGTCTTCTTCGCGTTGTCGATCTTCACTTCGCCGTTCGTCTTCGTCATGTCCAATTTCATCTTACGGTCAATAGGCCGATGCATCCCGAAAGGTGTGGCCTAATTGGGGAAAACTGGCATAGATTGTACCTTTCCAGGTTCAAACGACCGAACACAGTTGGGCCTTGTACCCACCCTTCCTGTAGCCGTCGGATGGATCGTGCCGACGCCTCGGGCCGCCAAACCTGCTGGCCGAATGAATTCGGCGGTCCCGGGGCTTACTCCACTCGCCAACGACCCCACAACTTCGCCTCTTCCCACTCCTCTGCGGGCTCCTCGCCATTCAGACGCAGGGCCAGCAAGATCAGTCCAATATGCCAGCCTTCATGCCAAATTTGATGCTGCATGAAGAACGCGGGATGGTCGTAGCCGCCGCTTGGCTTCCCCTCCGCCAAAGCTCCCGGCAGCCAAGCTGAGATCACCTCTCCCAAGTGAATCAACGCCGCCTTTAAAACTGGCAAGTCATCGCTGGGAACCCACCTGTCTCCCTCTTCACGAAAGAAGTGCTTAATGTCCAAATCCGGGTTGTTGCTCGCCTTCTTAAACCACTCCAAACGCACCAGGTGCACGTGAGCTAGTTGGTGGTAAAGCGGCCAACCATCCGCCGACGGCGTAACGTGCTTGTTCTCTTCGGTGATCAGTTCGGCCACACTATTCAAACAGGCACACTGGCGATCCCATGACTCGACAAATGTCTGTATAATTTCCATCAAACTACTATACTAAAAGAACATGATTTTTGCGATAGCAATTTCGATTTTTTGCACACTTGGCTCTCCCGACGAGACCATGCAAGTCGCGATCCAGCCTCTTGGAGCAGTGCCAGCCAAATCCATCGCAGCGGTGAAACAGGGGCTGGTCCGAACCTATGGCATCGAGGTTTCCATCCTCAAGCCCGTCGCGTTGCCCAAAGAGGCATTCCACGCTCCGCGCAACCGGTACCGGGCCGAGAAGCTTCTGACATTCCTGGGCGAGACTCCCGGTAGCTATGCAAAGGTTCTTGGAATCACGGCACGGGATATCTCGACAACCAAAGACGGACACAAAGACTGGGGCCTTTTCGGCCTCGGTCAGATGCCCGGCAATGCGTGTGTTCTGTCCAGCTTTCGCCTAGGTAGGAAAGGGCCAAAGACGCGCGACCAGCGGTTGACAGAAGTGGCGAACCATGAGCTGGGCCACACCTTTGGATTAGACCATTGCTCGACTTCCAGGTGCGTGATGGCGGATGCCAAAGGCTCCATCAAAACCGTGGATATCTCTACCGGGAACCTGTGCGGGAAGTGCAAAGACAAGCTCTAGCCGTCCGTGCCCTTCTTACATACAACCCCGCCGTTAACTGGGAAAGGTCCTGCGGAGGCGCGACAAGAAGGACGATAAGAAAACACAATGTCGTGAGCATCTGTGGACACTTTGTA
>JACMJO010000112.1 GCA_014380605.1 Fimbriimonadaceae bacterium
CGAAGAGCTCCACCCTTGACAATGATTGAGGCATCGACGCCCGCTACTATCCCGTAGTCCTTCCCGAAGTACTTCTCAGCAAGCTTGCGAAGTTCCTTTTCTGAAGGCGACTCTTGGAAGAGGATGATGTCTGGATTGACTTTGAAGGCTTCCGCAGCAGCTTCAATGCTGCCGCCCGCGCAGTTTAGCGAGACCACGACCAAGTGCGCTTCGGGAACGGAGCCAACCCGATCTATCAGCCACCGCTTCTCATCCCCAAACCCAAGCCAGAATACGATCCAAGCCGCAATCAGATAGATTTGCGGCTTGGATCGATGTCTGCGAATGCCGACTAGAGCCAACAAGACTCCAAGCCCGGCCCAGACGAAGGGAGGCCAGATCGTAACCGCGTACAGGATATCGCTGGGCCAGAAGTAGACGACGCTAAGAAACAGAACCCAGGCCAGAGAAAGGCATCGCCAAACCAAAAGCCCTCGCGACGCTTTCATAAGGCAGGGACGTTAGTTGCCGTAAGGAAAGATCGCCTTGGGCGCTCGGAACTCCTGATACCACCCATCCCAGACGACATCGGTGGCGCCGATCGAGTACCGCAAGACCTTCCAATTCTTGCCCTCCCTCTTGAGGAGCGCGCAAGTCCAGTCGTCGAAGGCCCCGAAGTCGATTGCATCCTTGTAGCGAGTCTTGCGATAATCGATTTTCTTTCCTGAAGCGGTCAGGTTCTTTCCGGACATGAACGCCCATTGGCCAGACACCTTGAGATGATCGACCTTGAACATCACCCGCTGCTTCAAGTCCTTCTCGATCGGAACACGGAGTGCATCAAGTATTCCCTTTCGCGCTGCCGAGCCTTGCTTCGGCGATGTGACGGTCTGACCCACAAGGAGAGCGCACAGACAGACCATTGAGCAGAGGAGTAGCGATCTCATGCCCCAGTTTAGGCGATGAATCGAGGCAATTGTAAGGCGGTTGCCGGTCCCAGCCGCCGAGCATTTAGCACCTTCCGTAGATTAAACTGTACGAAAAAGGAAAGATTGCTTTGCCCGGAGTTTTGGGCGGCTGGGACCTATGCTAGAAATCAAGAATCTTCAAGCGCGTATCGAAGAGCGCGAGATCCTGAAGGGGATCAACTTAACGGTAAACAAGGGCGAAGTCCACGCCATCATGGGCCCCAACGGCTCGGGAAAGAGCACGCTTGCGAACGTCATTGCCGGCAAGAACGAATACGAGGTTACCGATGGCCAAATCCTTCTCGACGGCAACGACCTCTTAGAACTCGATCCTGAAGAGCGGGCCGCCGCCGGCCTTTTTCTGGCGTTCCAATATCCCGTCGAGATTCCGGGCGTCAGCAACACCTACTTTCTCCGGTCCGCCCTCAATGCGATCCGCAAGTCGCGAGGCGAGGATGAGATGGACGCGATGAAGTTCCTTACCCACATCAAGGCCAAGATGAAGGCATTGGACCTGGATCAGACTATGCTGAGTCGAAGCGTTAACGAGGGCTTTTCGGGCGGAGAGAAGAAGCGAAACGAGATTTTCCAGATGGCGGTTCTCGAACCCACCATGGCGGTGCTC
>JACMJO010000113.1 GCA_014380605.1 Fimbriimonadaceae bacterium
GGGGGTTCGAATTGGCGTTCGCTTTGACCACGATGGCCATGGGAATGCCCTGATTGACTTTGGTTCTGTTGCTGGCTCTGCTGCTGCCAGTTCTTGGTAGATTCCTGTTGGGTCGAGTGTCCGCTCTGTTGGCTGACGGTGACAGTCTGCAAGTGGTAGCCACGGGAGTCCATCGCCTCGATGAGCCTGGATTGATTCTGGTCAAGGGCTTCGCGAACCCGTGGATCGCTTGCTGCCAGCTGGGTATCTACCATTCGTCCTATCGACTTGACCACCATGGTGATCGAGCCTAGATCCTCAGGATTAAGGTGAATTGTCACCCCGTTCCGAGGTCGCGCCGCGGCTAACATATGAAGCTTGTCAGTCACCTGTTTGACAACCAGATCTACTACTCCGGATTTGAGCGGCTCTGGTTTTGCCTCGGCGGTGATCGGTGCAATGTCAGTCCCAAACATCCGAGGAGCGGAATGCCGATCCAAACGGCCAATCGGGACTTCAACCACAGATTCGACTTCGACTACACCTTCGGTAAGCGTTGGCTCTCGATCTGTAACTTGGCTTGGGCCGCCAATCTGTTGAGGACGAGAGCCGAATCGGTTCCCCGGCGCGGTTTCGCCAGCGTTTGCGGACTCAAGAGCGATGTCGCTGGTTTGACCTACAGTTGTGTGCTCCGTGCTCGTTCGCTTTGTGCCAAATCTTCCCGTGGCGGGCTGAGGGTTCGCGCTTACAACCTCTCGAATTGCTCGATCCGTTGAGACGCTCGTTACCTTCAGATCGGCCTTCTCGACCTTGGGCTCGGTCGAGACCTTGTCGGTAGGCTTCTTCTGAAGTAGCGGATCAGTCGCAACGGCGACCTCTGACGATCGGGTTTCAGCGGTCAGAATCGAAGGCGCAAGAAGTGGTTCCCTATCGGATTGTTTAGTTCTGTCGAACTGAGTTTCCTGGGGTTCCTCCACCTGGATGGACTGAACATTGACCACAGCAAGCACCTCATCGGGAATGCCCTTGGGAAGCGCTTGATTCGCGTTCGATACTGGTGGTCGGTAAAGTTCCTTTAGGGATCCCTCACCGTTTTGCGGCATGCCGACGAGGTCGACCGGGATAGGCTCGCCGAAGACAATGCCGGGAGTGAGGGGCGTTGGGCACGGTTCGGATACCTCGGGTATGCCAGATGCCGAAGGACTCGGGCACGTTGTCGAAACTACGGGAATGTCTGGAGTCCAAGGAGTCGGACACGGTCCCGATACTTCGGGAACTTTAGGTGTTTTTGGCGAAGGGCAGACATCGGCTGACGGCGAAGGAAGAATAGGCTGGGAGAAAAAGCCGCCAATCATTTGGCTGGCGAGCCAATTCATCGCTTCGTTTACTGGTTCCAATTCTGAGGCTACTGGAGTTTCAGGGTTGGAACTTGCAGCCGTTGTCCAGAAGGGCTCGGGCAGATCGATATCGAGATCGATCTTCTGCATCGGTTGGAAGTCCAGTTTCTGAGGTTGAGCATTCGGCTCCGTTCCCTCGACTTCTTCCACCGTCGGCAGAATGTCTGGCGGGGGTGGGGGCTCGGGCCCCGGAGGGGCTCCGGGCGGAATGAATCCGCCAAATTCGACTTGCTCTAAGGCGACCTCGAACCCGGGCACGCCAGGTACCTGGCTGGTGGGTTCGGGAGTGGCCCCTAATGCAAGGCCTAATAGAGATATGTCCATTTCATCCTGGGCTGAGTCCAGCCAATAGACATCTTTGGTTGGACGGCCCGGCATTTGTAGGGGCAATCGAACATATAGCGAGTTAGTAGCGGCTAAACGCCCTGGGACGAGCCATCGAGGGGAGACATCTGCCATACTCGATTTGATGCCGCAAGGCTTGTCCCTTTCAAACTTTAATGCCGCGCTCTTTGACGTGGACGGCACTCTTGTCGATAGTTTGGAGGTTTTCGTTAGAGGACTTGGGGACGCCTACGAGCATTACTTGGGATTTCGGCCCGCACGTGCGGAGCTTCTATCCCTTTGCGGAATTCCATTGCATCGACAGCTACAGCTTTTTCAAGACCCTCCTCCGAGCGGTGAGAAGCTTGCCGAAATGGTGGCGTTCGCGATATCCCGATACAAGGTGCATCAAGAGATGGAATACGTCTTTGACGATGCCGTCGAAACCTTGCGCATCTGCCATCGAGCAGGGCTCCGAACGGCCCTTGTGACAAGCAAGAACGCCGTCGAGCTAGAACATTTTCTCAGTCGATTTGACGCAGTCGATGCCATTGATACGGCCGTCTGCGCTTCCGATGTTCATCACCCCAAGCCCGATCCCGAAGCAGCGATCCTCGCCTGCCGTCGCCTCCAAATCGAACCCAGCCAAGCCGTAATGATCGGCGATTCCGTGTTCGATTTGAGATGTGCGCGCGATGCAGGCGTCACCCCGATCGCCGTTGGATACGGTGCTTCCGACCATGCCACCCTTCTTGCCGAATCGCCGGCGGCGTACTTTGAAACGCCTCGCGAACTGCTCGAATGGGCTCAAGCATCTCTATTGGAAACCTCATGCCCAGAAAGAAAACAAACGATTTAACCCCTACCCCTTCCGCCGAACCGAAAGCTAATCCAACCAAGCCAAAACGAACCGCCAAAGCTGAACCCGTTGTCGAGGCCAAAAAACCGAGCGTTGCGCGAAAGCCCGCAGCAGCCAAGAAGGTTGCCGAACCTACTCCAACTCCGGCCCCGGCCGTATCCAAACCCAGGGCTCGCAAACCACAAAAGAGCGTTCCCGCCGCAGTTGAAGCCGTCACAACGCCAGAAGTAAAGCCCGCTTCCAAGGGTTCAAGAGCGAAGGCCAAGCCTATCGTTGAAGACGAGCCAAAGGCCTTGTTCCGTAGGGCCAAGCCGAGGGTCGAAGCTTCTCTTGCTCCGGCTCCAGAGCCGGCGAAGCCAACAAGGTCAAGGAATCAG
Source organism: Fimbriimonadaceae bacterium (assembly GCA_014380605.1). Taxonomy (GTDB): domain Bacteria; phylum Armatimonadota; class Fimbriimonadia; order Fimbriimonadales; family Fimbriimonadaceae; genus 55-13. The sequence goes on from JACMJO010000113.1 coordinate 2,937, forward strand.
CGATCAAAGAAAACGGAGCCAGCCGTTCAAACCGGAGACGCCGGGGATTTCCCGATCCCAACATTCCGTCCCCGAAAGAACGCCGCTATGCCCAGCGCCGAGCCTGCTCGCGCCAGGTCAGGCAGATCAGCCGGACGCCAGAAGATTGAAAAGCCGGAAGTGTTCGAAGAGTTCATCGTTGAGGGAGAGGATCTGCCCAATCCAATTTGGCGAACTAGGGCAAACGGAAAGGCGGACGGCTCGAGCGTCAGGAAGACTGCCGAGGAGACGGAGCCCAAGGAGCGTGGAAGACGTCGCGGACGCCGTGAGCGTCAACCTGAAGGCGAGTCGACCACGGCTGAGCCGGTTATCAGCGAAGAAGCGGTCGCGGAAGCACCGCAGGTTAGTTTCCGAAGACGCGAGAAGGTTAGCCTTCTACCCCCACCCAAGCCGCTGATCTCAACTCCCGAGGATGCTCCCCAGGTTGTTGTAAGGGACGGACTGCCGACCCTTGTGCGCAATGGCCGGGTTTATCCTCCAATGCTTTTCTTTGGCGGCTCAAGCGATGAGCGAAGCGCGGGAACAGTTCTCGAAGAGCTTAGGATGGCATCGGAAGCCGGAGTCCATCTTCACTCGCACTTTGTCGACTTTGAAGTCGACGAGGATTCGATCGACGCCAACGTTCAGTTGGCCGCTTACCTGCTGTCGAAATCGGTGGCAACTGATCCTGAATCTCAAGTTCTCTTTAGGCTCGTCTTCAAGGCACCGAGGGGTTGGCAACAGAAGTTCACGAAGGGTCGTTATCTGCATCAAGACGGATCGCTGGCGGAACCCAGCGTATGCGACGATGAATTCTGGGGCTTGGCAAGCAAGTGCCTGCAAGAGTTCGTTAAGAAGCTTAGGGCCTTGGACCTCAAGAATCACATTCTTGGAGTGCACCTGGACCGGGGCGAATGGTTCTTTGCCGATGGATGGGGCTACGACACATCTGATGCAGCGGTCGTTAAGTTTCGCGAATGGGCCAGGATGCGCTACCTGGATGACGAGGTCATGCTTAGAGCTTCTTGGTTCGACGGTCATGCATCATTCACGGATCTCCAAATCCCCATCTATCAACCAGAGGGTGCAGAAGGAGACAAGTTCGTTCGGTCGAGTCGAAAGCAACGTAGATATGTCGACTATCACCTGTTCTTGAGCGATGCGACGGTGCAAAGAATCGGCGACCTCGCCTATACGGTCAAGGAAGCGAGCCAGGGCTACTTCATTGTCGGAGCGAGCTATGGATACACGTTCGAATGGTCCCACCCGGCGAACGGCCACCTTTCGCTTGGCAAACTTCTGCGAACTCCGGAGATCGACTTCATCGCCGGGCCACCTAGCTACCGGAATCGAGAACCAGGAGGGACCGCACCATTCCCTGGCCCGATCGATAGCTTTGGACTGAACGGAAAGCTCTACTTCAGCGAAGAGGACATCAAGACGTCTCTGAGCGGCGGTCGAGAGCCGGACGACTTCAATCCGATGATCAAGACTCCCCAGGCTCTGGACAGCGTCCATTGGCGAGGAGCCGGGGCGGCGTTGGCGCACGGCACGGGAATCAACTGGATGGACCTTTGGGGCAATGGATGGCTCAAGACGTCCAGCATCTGGGATCGAGCGCGGAAGATCACCGAAGCTTTGACCACTCGCATGGCGAGCGGGACGACGGAGCCAGAGGTTTGCGTTTTCATCGACGAGCGAGCTTTGGCCTACCTCGTCGACCCAAATGCGTTCACCCTCCTTGTCCAGAACGTCCGCGAATCGGTTCTAAGAGCCGGCGTCAACGCTGGGTTCTATCTCCTGAGCGATCTTGCCCACCGGGAGAAATTCCCCGAAGCGAAGGCTTACATCTTCTTGAATGCTTGGGACATCCGGCCCGAGCTTCGAGTTGCAATCAAGAGCCGACTTCAGCGGGATGGCAAAGTTCTCTTCTGGCTTTATTCCGCAGGCTTGTTCGACTCGGGTCGAGATTCCCTCGAGCGAGCTCGAGAAGTAACGGGCATTGCACTGAAGCCGCAACCGTTCTACAGCAAGTCTGGCACCACGATCCTCAATCGGAAGCATCCGCTCAGCGAGGCGTTTCCTGAGCGTTCAATTGTGAGCGGAACCAAACTGGAACCAAGCTACTTTGCGATCCCTGAGGATGCGCTGGTGCTTGGCGAATACTCGCAAACGGGCTTGCCAAGCTTTGTCGTGAAAGAGTTCACGGGAAGCGACGATCAACGGTGGACAAGCGTTTTCCTCGGCGAGCCGATGGTCAACCCAGCGCTGATTCGGGGTCTGGCGCAGATGGCCGGAGCTCACATTTGGAACTTTACGGACGATGTGGTCCACCTGCGACCGCCGTTCTTAACCGTTCACTGTGCGAGCGCTGGTCTGAGGACGATCACGTTGCCCAGCAAGTGCTCGGCCTACCATCTGTTAAGCAAGCAATGGATTCAGACTGAGAATACGAGCCTGAAGTTCCAAGCGACCGACGGTTCGACCCATGTATTCCTGGTCGGCACGTCAGAAGAGATCGAGAACATCCTTGCCATCGATCCCGATTCTCTGCTCAAAATGGCGACGTTGCCGGAAAAGCAAGACAACACGCTTGCCGGAGATGCGGCGTCCTTCGATATCCCGATGATGAAATTGGGCGAGTGGATGGAGGGTGGCGATGCCGACGAAGTAGCCGATGAGTGGTTCTTGCGCCCGATGGCGATCGAAGAAGAACCGGCCCCTCTCGCCCAGTCTGAGGATCGGCCAGGGCGAAGACGCCGACGACGGCGCAACGGGGATCGTACGGGCAGCGAAGAGACCGCAAACTTTAAACCGGAGTATGGCGGGGCGGACGATGACCCGGGCATAAGCGTGGTCTTCAGGAAGCGGGAGTAGCCCGATGGCGCACCGATTCGGATATGTCGCCTTGATTGGCAAGCCCAATGTCGGTAAAAGCACCCTTTTGAACCACATTGTGGGCCAGAAGGTCTCGATCGTCAGCAACAAGCCGCAGACCACCAGGAAGCGGGTGATCGGGATTGCAACGACCGACGAATACCAGATCGCATTTATCGATACGCCTGGTATCCACGAGCCCCATACGAAACTTGGACGCTCGATGGTCGAACAGGCTCGCAAGTCGCTCCATGACGTGGACGTCATCGTGTATGTGGCGGACTCCAGCTCACACCCTAACGATGGCGACAAGGAGATTGCCAAGCTCTTGACAGGGATTGAGGTGCATGACCTTCACCAGCCTGAAAAGCACGTCCCGATCCCAGTTATTCTTTGCCTCAACAAGATGGACCTGTTGAAGGCGGAGTCTGTGCAACGGAACGTGGATGCGTTTACAGGCCTCTTCAAGACCGAGGAGTACATGCTAACGACGGCTTTGCGAGGCAACAATGTCGACAAGCTGGTCGAGATGATTGTGGCTAAGCTTCCCGAGGGAGAGCCTCAGTTCGATCCCGATTCGTTCACCGACCAGACGAGCCGGTTCATCGCGGCGGAATTCGTGCGGGAGAAGATTCTGATTGCCACCAAGCAAGAAGTTCCCCACGCCGTGGCCGTCCTGGTCGAAGATTGGGAAGAAGAGGCGGAAACTGGCTTGGTCAGGATCACGGCAAGTATCTTCGTGGAGAAAACTAGCCAGCGAGCAATCCTCATCGGCAAGCAAGGCCAATTCATAAAAAAGATCGGGACAGA
>JACMJO010000114.1 GCA_014380605.1 Fimbriimonadaceae bacterium
CGCTCGGTCAAAACGATCCACGTAAAGAGAGGAGAGATTCAGATGTCAGAGAAAAATAAAGCAATCCTGGAAGAGGCGAACGGGGCTGTCGCCGAAGGCAACTATGAAAAATTCCTGTCGTTCTGCTCCGATGACACCCTATGGACGTTTGTCGGCGACAGAATCCTCAAAGGAAAAGAGGCCGTTCGCCAATACATGGCAACGACATACCTGGAACCGCCAAAGTTCACTGCCAGTGACGTGATCGCTGAGGGCGACTTCGTCACGGTGCTCGGCGACATCACCATGAAGGACCAAGCCGGTAAGGCGATTCATCACTCGTATTGCGACGTCTGGCGCTTCCGCAGCGGTAAGCTTGCCGAATTAAGGGCGTTCGTCATTAAAACCACGGGAATCGAGCTGCTGCGCGCAGCGTATGCGGCCTTCAACGCGCGCGATATCGATGCCGCCCTCGCCCTCATGACTCCCGATGTGGCCTGGCCGAAGGCGTTCAAAGGCGGTTTTGTCCGCGGGCCCGAGGCAGTACGCGCTTATTGGACAGAGCAGTGGAGCGAGATCGATCCACACGTCGAACCGATTGCCTTCCACCCCGAGGGCGCTGCTCAGGTCCTGGTCGAGGTGCATCAGGTCGTGCGAGACCGGGCCGGCGCCGTGCTTGCCGATGAACGCGTCGGCCACCGTTTCACCATCGAGCATGGCTTGATTCAAGCCATGGAAGTCTGTCCACCGCCATTATCTGCCCGTGGCGCCTGACTGACGGCGAACACCGCCGAGCCCGATCGGTGAAACCTTGTAGCTACGGCTGTGTGAGCCCCATCTGCTTCGCGAGACCTGCGTCGAGCATCCTTGCAGGAAGAAGTCTGGGCAGCGTCCAGTTCTTGAAGCGTTGTGGAATAACCGCGTAACGCGCCTTCGGTTTCGCGGCGCTGAGCGCTACGTGGACGGCTTCGCCCAGGCGCTCAGGGGCCAAGCCATGAGTGCGTGCTTCATTGACGACCCACTTCTGGAAGTTCTGCACCGCCTCCCAATACTCGGTCTGCTTGAACTCACTCAGATCTTCTTTTTCGCCCTTGTCGTACATCGCCGTCTTCACGGTGCCCGGTTCGATGATTACGACGTCGATGCCAAATAGCATCAGCTCGCGCCGCAGCGCGTCGGAGAGTCCTTCGAGACCGAACTTGGAAGCGCTGTAAGCGCCAATAAGCGGGATAGCCACTTTGCCGACGCTCGAGGTGATGTTCACGATGCGGCCGGGGGGACCCTGCCTCTTCTTATCCGTTCCCAAAAGAGGGGCGAAGGCCTGGATGACGACAAGCGGAGAGATCGTGTTGACCTCCAACTGCCGCCTGAACTCACTGGGCCTCAAATAAAGCAGGGGTCCACTCACCACGATTCCTGCATTGTTCACCAGGCCAACGAGATTTCTGTCACCTATCATGGAGCCGACCTGTTGGGCCGCTTGATGCACAGCGTCGGCGTTTGTAATGTCCATCAGAAGAGGCGTGAAGCCCTCCCCGAACTCTCGTTGCAAACGATCGGCGTCAGCCTGCTTGCGCACAGAACCGAAGACGCGAAATCCCTTTGAAACGAGCACCTTCGTGGTTCCCCAGCCGATTCCGGTGGAGACCCCGGTGACTACAACACCTTTGCTGTTCAACATTGCATTTCTCGAGTTTCTCTGAAGATGAGTTTCACTGGAAG
>JACMJO010000115.1 GCA_014380605.1 Fimbriimonadaceae bacterium
GGCGGCGGAGTTCGATTACGCGGGAACCCAGGCTTGCAAGAGCCTCAAAGAGGAGGGCCACGAGGTTGTCCTCATCAATTCCAATCCCGCCACGATCATGACCGATCCAGGCGTGGCCGATGCCCTTTACATCGAACCCCTTAACGTGGATTTCTGCGAGCGAGTCATTGCGCGAGAACGCCCCGATGCGCTCCTGCCAACCCTCGGCGGTCAAACCGGACTGAACCTCGCAACTCAGCTTAACGACGAAGGCATTCTTGAGAAGTACAACGTAAAGCTCCTCGGAACCCCGCTGTCCGCCATTCGGAAAGCAGAAGATCGGGAGCAGTTTCGGGCTCTCATGCGTGAGATTAAAGAGCCGGTCCCTGAGAGCTGGATCATCGAGTCGGTTGAGGACTTGGAAGCCGTCTTGGATGTCGTGCCCTACCCTTGCATCATCCGACCCGCCTATACACTCGGAGGAACCGGGGGCGGAATCGCCAACACCCGCGAGGAGCTTTGGGAGACGGGTCAAAAGGGCCTCAAGCTCTCTATGCGAAGCCAGATCATGGTGGAGCGAAGTCTGCTTGGCTGGAAAGAGATCGAATACGAAGTGATGCGCGATTCCGCGGGGAACTGCATCACGGTCTGCAACATGGAAAACTTCGACCCGATGGGAGTTCACACGGGCGACTCCATCGTGGTTGCGCCTAGCCAAACCATGAGCGACATCGAGTACCACATGATGCGCACGGCGTCGCTGAAGATCATCAATGCGCTCGGCATCGAGGGCGGCTGCAACGTCCAGATGGCCCTGAACCCGGACAGCTTCGACTACTACATCATCGAGGTCAATCCGCGCGTCTCTCGGTCCTCCGCACTGGCGTCCAAGGCGACCGGATATCCGATTGCTAGGGTCGCGGCGAAGATCGCGGTTGGCTTGACATTGGATCAGATCGACAACCAAGTGACCGGCACAACCAAAGCCTGCTTTGAGCCCGCGCTCGACTACATCGTGGTGAAGATTCCGCGGTGGCCATTCGACAAGTTTGCCTCTGGTGATCGGTCACTGTTTACTCAGATGAAGGCCACGGGCGAAGTCATGGCGATCGATCGGACCTTTGAATCGGCGTTCATGAAGGCGATTCGGGGACTGGAAGTTAAGCAGAAGGACTTGCGGCATCCCAAGTTCCAGGAAATGGAAGACGAACCGCTAGCGAATGCCATTCAAAAGCCAACAGACGAACGGCTTTGGGCCATCGCGGAAGGGTTACGGCGGGGCTGGGGAGTGGAGAGGGTGAACAAGCTCAGTCGAGTGGACAAGTGGTTCTTGCGGAAGATTGAGACCTTGCTGGCCGTTGAGCAACGCCTCGTGAAATTCAGAGAGTCCCTCGGTAAATCGGAGGAACTCAGCATTCTCATCGAGGAAGCGTTTCTGATCGGGTTTCCATCGCCGGCGATACGCTCGCTCCTTACCGATGGGGCGGATTCGAACGACTATCGAAGCAGTGTCGAGTTAGAAATCGAGCGCCAAAAGGTCATGCCTGTTTTCAAGATGGTGGACACATGCGCCGGAGAGTTTGAGTCCCAAACCCCTTACTACTATGGGACCTTTGAGCAGGAAGACGACGTGCTTCATCACGCCTGAATGGGACCGGGAACTAGTACCTAGATTTTCTTCGAATAGATCGTGATTCCCACTTGGAGGACACGATGAGGAAAACCGGACTTACTTTCATTGCCATTGTGGCAACCTTGGCGATTGCCGCGATCGCTCCTGCACAGAGGATGATCGGCGCGATGCCCCGACACTTCTTGCTGTTTAACCCTAAGGTTCAAACTGAACTCAAACTCTCCGACGCCCAGAAAAAGGCAGTCACCGTGGCGGGAGGGGACGCGGTCAGCGCCGACGAACAAGGCCGTATTCGAGTGCAGCTGTCGCAAGGAACCGATATGGATGCCATCAAGTCGGCACTGAAGAAGACGATCACACCCGCCCAAGATAAGCGATTGACTGAGGTATGGATTCAGCGAGATGGATCGTTTGCGTTGAGTGATGACGAGGTGGCGAAGAGCCTCGACCTAACGGCGGACCAGAAAAAGAAAGTCTCGGCTGTGTTCGACGAGTTCGGAGAAGAGATGCAGGAGCTTGTCATGTCCAATGGCGGAAAGGTTGGTCCCGAGGAGTCGAGGGCCCTGAGGGAAAAAACCAAGAAGAAGCTGGACGCCATCTTGAATACGTCACAGCGAGCGAAGTTCGAAGGCATGAAGGGCAAGCCCTTTAAGTGGAGCTAGTTTGAACAGGCTTGGGATCGCTTTTCTGGACAGGCGATCCCAAGCCCTCCTTTACTAATCCCAGACCTGCACGTCCATAATCGAGCGTGCTCTCTATCTTTCTGGCTTCCGCTATCCTGACGACGTCTGGACAAGACATTCAGGCTTTCCGAGATTCGTTTGCCATGCGGAAGTCGGACCATCCCTCCGATAAAGCCGACCCCGCCATTA
>JACMJO010000116.1 GCA_014380605.1 Fimbriimonadaceae bacterium
GTTGAGGAACAAAGAAGCACCCAACTCCAGAGGTCGCAAGCGGGACTCTTCGGGCAACTCCTCGCTCTCCCATTAGCTCAAGCGGCATGCCTAGGTTTGCGGCGCATTCGTCAACGCTCATGAACTTTCTGAACCTGAGTAAGTCCTCAGGCATCATGTTCTGGTTACCGCCCCACAATCTTGAGAGGACAACTAGGAAGACCAAGTTTGTGACAGCGCAGACTAGGATAATTAAGAAAAGGAGCTTCAGAGCTTCCTTGGTTCGTGTGAGCGTACTTTCCACTTTTACTTCCTTAGGACCTGGGCGCGAGGGCAAGGATCAGGCGGTTGCCGCTACTCCAATCCAAACCCATCGCTTGCGCATGATGGTTATTGTAGTGCGGCCACTGTGATTATCGGATTACAGATATTTGCTTCCACAGCGTGTGCCGAGGCTGGTCGGCAATAAAGGTGGCCCGGCCAAACGAGACCTTAGCCTTCGATTTCATCTCGGTGGACAACGGCAAGCAACTAATTGCGACATTGTAGTTCCCGGGCTTGACCAGAGAATGCCTTTCCGGCCGGACCGTAAGCGTTATCTCAACAGTTTTTCCCGCGTTAACACTGAAGCAGTCACTTATTCTTTCGGCTCGCCACTCAATGTCGCCTTCGTAATTGAGAAATTTGGTTAATGCCCCTGTCTTGTCTCTGAAAACAATTCGAAGGCTATGCGGGTGGCGACTGAAAACTGCCCTTGTTCTGCCGAGATTTGTCACGCGGACTTTTGCTTGCCATTGTGAGCCAAGCTTCAGAGTATCCGGACAAATCAAAGTGATCGAAACGTGGTCCACGACCTGGCCCACGGGCTTTAGGAAGCGAGGCTCCATCATCGATGAGAGGCTGGCAGCATTAAAAGCCAAGAATCCGGAGCAGGTCAGCAGAGCGGTTGCCACTCCTACAATCCTAACCCACCGTTTGCGCATGATGGTTATTGTATTGCAGTTTTTCGCAGCCGCCGACGGAGGCGGGAAGGGCAAATTTTCGCAGTACAATTGGAAATACTTTCCCAGAAACGACACTCCTGCTAACCAAAATCAAGCTGGCATTCCCCGACGACTTGGGATTTGACCGCCTTCTTGCTTGTAATTGCAGTTGCCTTGAATGCGAGGATATTTCCTACAGGCTTTGCGCTCAGACTTGGACGCAGATCTCCCACAAGTCCTTAAGTGCACTATCTTCCAGGAGTTACCTGCTTTCGGATGAAGGGTTTGCCTATCTCCTTCCAGCTTTGTTAACGGCGTCTTTAGACGATCCGGCTGAAGCGTGGGAGATTGATACCGTAGTCACCGGTTACATCCCTTGCGGTCCGCCTGCGCATTCGACCAAAGCTTTGAATGAGGAACAGCTTAGAGTGCTTTGCGATTGGTTCGATTGGGCCATGGAGTGGTTAGAGTCCGAGTGGGAACGCCATTTCTCAAGCCTCGAGCCTCCCGACCCGTTCCAAGACTTGCGACAGCAAGAGTTAGCCGCGGACATGGCCGCCTATCGGAAATACGTTTCCAAGTGGCGTTCGAGTCTCTAGCCAAGCGGTTGCAGCTCGTAGGACAAGATAGAGGTTTGGGCCACGTCGGCGTCGTAAGATAGGAGTGTGAGGGTTCCGCCCGAGTTACGGAGGTGGATGTGGCTGGTTTGGACTGGCGGCCTTGCGATGATATTCCTGGCTCTCTGGATGGCGTGGAGCTTGAGCATGCAAAAGCACACCGCCAGAGTCGAGCGGATGGCTCGTGGGTTTTATGCTTCTGAGGCATCTGGACAAGATCCCTCTCGGGCTTTCAGCAAGTCCGACCGGGATAGGTACCGCCTCGAGATTTTGGATAAATTCGGCCGTGCGCAGAGAGTCCTGAAGATGGAGTGCATGACTTCACCGCTTGGCATTCCCAATTTTTGCTACGTTAACGTCCAGCGGAGTCGGTCAGAGACTTACGAGATCATCCACATGCGCCGAAAATCTTGGGTGATGGTCTATCAGGACACGCATTCACCCTTGAGATAGGAGAGATCGATTGGTGGCAGGCAGGGTGGTCGGTCTGCGTCGTAAGATAGAGCAGTGAAGGTTCCGCCCGAGTTAAGAAGGTGGATGGGGCTGGTTTGGGCTGGCGGGTTTGTGATGCTGTTCCTGGCCTTCAATTTGGCGATGAACTTGAATATGCAGGGGCACAGGGCTAGGGCGGAAAGGGTGACTCTCGCTTTCTATACTGCGGAGGCATCCGGCAAAGAACCATTCCGGACTTTTAGCCAGCACAACCGGGACCGGTACCGTGAATTGCTGGATAAATATGGCCGTGCTCAGCGAGTCCTGAGGATGGAATCCTACACCTCTCTGGGTGGTGTTCCAACTTATTGCAATGTCTATGTCCAACGAAGTAAATCCAAGTCTTACGAGACAATCACGGTGTTTGGCAAGTCCGGCGTCCAGATGGTCCACAAGGACCTCAATTCACCCTTCAAGTAGCGCAACGGAGTAAAATTGCGTCCTGCAATGAAGACAACGACCCTGCTTTCCCTTTCACTTCTACTCTGCCTGGTTTCAAGCGGCTGTTCCTCCGGAGATGCGGCGAACTCCTCGACCACGGCTCCGGCGGCGACTCCCGTTGCCAACCAAGAAATGGCAAAGTGCGCCGGTTGCGGAAAGGAAGTCGCCACGGCTGAACTTGCTTCCCACGATGGGCAGATGATGTGCAAAGAGTGCATCGCGGCGCATAACCACTAGGCGGGAGATGTGTGGTTTGTGGGCGGTTAGCAGTCAGCGGTTAGCGGACGGAGAGGGTTTGTGGTTGTTGGCGGGGACAGGACCAGGATGGTCCTGATACACATGGGCAGGATGCCCATGCTACTACCAACTTACGCTACGCTGCGAGCATCGGGTTTAGGATGCCGGTGGCTTCGGCTTCTAGCTTGACCGACAGGTTCATGCCCTCGGAGAACTTCTTGCAGAGCTTGTCGAACGGCATGGGCCGGCAGAAGTAGAAGCCTTGCGCCGAGGTGCAGCCAAACGCTTGCAAATACTGAACCTGCTGCCTGGTCTCGATTCCCTCCGCGGTCACCTCAAGGTGCATGACTCGGGACAGGAGGACGATCGCGCCGACGATGGCGTCGACCTCTTCGTCTTGCCCCATTCGGCCAATGAAGGTACGGTCGATCTTCACCACGTCGACTGGATAAGAGTTGAGGGTGGAAAGGGAGGAGTAGCCGGTGCCAAAGTCGTCGATTGCGATCTTGATGCCGAGAGCTTTGAGTTGGTGGAGCTTCTCGACGGCGGCAACCTCGTCTCGCACGAGAACGCTCTCGGTAACTTCCAGCTTGAGACTCGCGGGGTCCATGTGGGTTTCCTCAAGGATGGTTCGAATCTGATCGACGATATTCGGCCGTTGCAACTGTCTTCCGGAGACGTTGACGCTGAGATGGAAGTTATCGTCAAGCGTGAATTGCTCTCGGAGCTCCCGAAATCGAAGACAAGATTCGCGCAGCACCCAAGCTCCAATGGGAATGATCAGTCCCGAATCTTCAGCAACCGGAATAAATTTATCCGGCGTGATGCGGCCCCTTTCTGGGTGCTCCCATCGCAGCAGCGCTTCGATGCCCGTGATGTCTCCCGATGAAAGGTCGACAATGGGTTGATACTCCAAGCTGAACTGGTTGCCCTCAAGCGCCTGCCGCATTCCAACCTCGAGCTGCATCCGCTCGACCACTTCCGCATTCATAGCGGGGTCGAAGATGGCATAGCCGGACTTTCCTCGCGCCTTGGCGGCGTACATGGCGGTATCGGCGTCGCGAAGTAGGCTCTCGGCCGGCTCCAGGCCTTTTTCGGAATAGGCGATACCGATGCTCGCCATCGCCACCGTTTCTCCGTGGTCTAGCTGAATCGGCTGGGCAAGGGCAAGCACGATTCGATTGGTGACGTCGAGAACCGTGTCCATCGACCGGAGGTCCTGGAGAAGGACCGTAAATTCGTCCCCGCCCAGGCGGGCGATGGTGTCCTCATCTCGGAGGCACTCTTGCAGGCGAATCGCGATTTGGACCA
>JACMJO010000117.1 GCA_014380605.1 Fimbriimonadaceae bacterium
CACCACCGCCCATCAGGGCGAGGATAGTCGAAAGCTCTGGGTGCCGCAAGTCTCCGCCTTCCAGCAGGACCTTAACCGCCCAAGGATCGGCGTGGCGAATTCTGATCTGCACTGGCTGTCGACGAATTCTTAGGTTCACCACTTGCCCAAAGGCGGGTGCAACGATTAGTCCAACCAGTACGAGCGCGGCGATCTTCATACTTTCCTGGACGCGTCGCCACGAGGGAAGTTACGCAGTTTCGCCGCCAGGAAGGTGGCTCGATGTCGTTTTGAACTACCGCACCCAATGCACGTCGGCGATTTTTCCGCCCACAAACAAGAACAGGCACATCAACCTTGGTTTTGAGACGGCGATCTCCCTCGCCTCTTCGAACGTCTTGCCAATGATTTCACCGCTTAGCCCCGCCAGCAAGCTCATGTAGGTAGTCGCCTCGTCCGCGTCAGGGAAGGTGGCCAGCCCGTCAATGGTCTGGCCATCGGGCAACGTTGCATTGTTCGCCGCATATCTATCGCCCCCCGCATTGATGAGAAAAAGCTTGTTTGGAAAACCGCCAAATCCTTCCAGCATCGATTCGTCGAGCTGGGTACTGATTGGATTATCGATTAGGTCAGGCATTTCACTTCAGTTGGGCCACAACCGCGTCGCCCATCTCTTTGGTGGAAACCAATCGAGTCCCCTTCTCAAAGATGTCGGCAGTCCGTAAGCTTGCGTTCAAAGCAGCTTCGACCGCGACCTCGATACGAGCCGAGTTAGTTAGGTCCCCAAACGTGTATTGAAGCATCATCGCCGCGCTCAAAATGGCGGCAAGCGGATTGGCTCGCTGCTGACCCGCTATGTCCGGAGCAGAGCCGTGGATGGGCTCATAGAGGCCGAAGAGCTTCCCGCCCTTAGCATCGCTAAGCGATGCACTTGGTAGGAGACCTAACGATCCCGTTACCATCGAAGCTTCGTCGCTAAGGATGTCGCCAAACATGTTTTCGGTCAAGATTACATCAAATTGCTTAGGGTTCCGAATAAGTTGCATGGCGCAATTATCGACCAGCATGTGAGTGACTTTCACATCAGGATTAGCCGTCGCCATCTCTGTTACAACCTCGCGCCACAAGCGGCTGGTCTCCAAAACGTTCGCCTTATCGACGCTTACGATCTCATGCCGTCGCTGGCGCGCGATCGCGAACGCTTGCTTGGCAATTCGCTCGACTTCGAACCGGGAATAAACGCACGTGTCGATCGCCTTGTCGCCCTGTCTCTCGCGAGGCTGGCCAAAGTAGATGCCGCCCGTCAGTTCACGCATTACGACCAAGTCGATCATGCCCTCCGCGCCTTTGAGCGGGCTCGCCTTTAGCAGTGGTTTCAGGGTCTTGGCAGGTCGAACGTTGGCGTAGAGGTTGAGCTCGCTTCGCAATGGTAGGAGCGCACCGATCTCTGGCCGCAGGGTCACAGGCTGGACGTTATCCCACTTAGGTCCGCCGATGGCTCCAAAAAGCACGGCATCCGCACTTTTGCACAGGTCTAGAGTGGTGGGGGGAAGTGGATTTCCAGTCGAGTCGTAAGCGATGCCTCCGACGAGAGCTTCTTCGAATTCGATCGCCACTCCAGTGGCTTTGAGAACCTTGACGGCTTCGGCAGTGACTTCTGGGCCGATTCCGTCGCCGGCAAGAACGGCGACCTTGTACGACATCGTTCCGGCATTATGGCAGTAGTGCCGCCATCCTGGCGGTAGGCAGAGAATTTCTCGCAAATGCGCTAAATGCGAACAATGGACGCTCAGGGTGCTATGGACCCACAAACACGGCGTTCGTCATCGCCAGCATCGTGGAGTTGCCTCCAGCATCCCTTAGCTCAGCCCGAATAAAGAATGCTCCGATGGTAGAAAGCGGAATCTCACATGCCTCGTCATCATACGATAGAGCACGCTCCTGGATCGGCCCAGCCGCAGTTCTTAGATAGAGCTTCTTTCCCTTCCCGCCCTTTACCAAGATCTTTAAGGTTGAATCTGCCCGTCCCTTCACCGTTGAGCCCGGCATCTTCCCATCCAACCATAACTCAACTCTAGGAGCTTCCACGGAAGCTGAAAGCGCTACATGTCCCCGTCTCAGACCCTCTAGGATTTCTTTTCCGGATAAATTCTTGGCGTATGTCCAAGATACGGGCAAAGGAGGATCTTCGCCTCGGTGGTAGTCGGTTCCTCCATAGGCGTTTAACCGCTGGCCTTGCTTTAACAAAGAATCCCACCAATCGACCGCCTTCTGGTCGGTCAGGTCCCAAGCTCCATTCCAAACCTCAATTCCATTTGCCCCCTTCCACTCCCCGGGCTTGAAGAGCCAGGGACATGAGGTACACATCGCAAAAGGGTGATTGATCATGAAGATCGCCTTCTGCTGGGCAACTTCTTTCAAGAGGAGGGCAAGTCCGCCATCGCCGGGTTGGGTTCGAAAATCCCACCAATAGCCAGGTTTCTGGCCAATGATGTTGGCATGCCCGCCCGGAGTCGTCAGCTCTGTCCCTTCCAGCAATAGAAGGTCTGGCACCTCCTTGGCTACTTCGAAGAATCTGAAGTGGGCGGCAGGGGTGTTATGCTCCGTGGAGGCCATAAAATTGAATCCAAACTTGCGGTTGCGTTTAGCTAGCTCCACCAGGGAAAGCGCTCCGTCAGAATGCACCGAGTGGCAATGTAGGTTGCCTGCATACCAGCCGGCCTTTTCGTCCAGAATGCCAGGGGAATAGGTCGGGGGCCGAACCATCCTCTTGGGAGGCTTAACTCCTTCGAACGACAGTGTGATCGTGTACTTGTACTTCAGCCCGCTTGGCGTAGATTTCAGGAAGTATTGCGCCAGGTGCCAAGTTCCCGGTTGCAAAGGACCGGCTAAGTACCACGTCGAAGTGCCCGCTAAATCGCCGGTTATGTCGAAACCCCTACCGGCCCCGCCCTGCCACCCGCGAAAACCGGGACCCCCTCTTTGAGTGCCACGAGGATCGAAACAACCCAGATCGACGGTGTTCTTCAAAGCCGGATCGGACCCATGGTCGAACTCCGTACCGAAATCTTGGTTACTCCAGGCGGAACTTCGAACGGCAGATACTTCATTGCCGCCGTGCCCACCACAGCTTCGCTGGGTGAGCGATAGCCCTCAATCAAAACTGTCTTTTCTTCCCCCGATAAGGGGAAAAGAAGAGTGCATAGGAGTCTAGCGATCATTAGAGTCTGACCAACGTGCAGGCGTTGTTCAACATGGCCTTACAGCCATCCATCCTATTCGTAGCGTCAGTGCTCATCGTTTTGATATGGACATCCTGACGGCATAGTGGGTTTACGGGCTGCGCTTGGCCCCGCTACGCGAACTGTAAGGTTGGCACGGCATCCTCGCCCCTATTAAACTCCACCCCTGCCGAATCGTGCATTAACTGCAAGTTAAGACCTAAGCCTACGATTTTTGTTGTCCTGCAGGAGCCGAATTTCTGACCAATGTCGTCTAGCTGTCTATGAAATTGAAATCGTTGCTGGTTGCAGGTTCGCTATGTTTGGCCGGAGAAGCAAGCGCGCAAATACTGCCGCTTCCCGACAAACCAAGGATCGGACTTAGAGTCTCTGCCGGCCAGTGGAATCGAACGATGGTCGGAGCAGGCCTCGATGTAACCGTCAAAATCCCATTTGTTCCCATTCCTGCCTTGCGATTTGATGCCGGGCTTTGGGGCAACCCGAGCGACTTTGGCGGAGGGAAGCGAGGGAATTCGATCTCGGTGATGGGCATCAAGAACTTTCCTCTCATCTACGCCGGCCTCGGACCCACTTTCTATTTCACGAGCGATGACGGCGATCACAACAGCGGCTTGGGGGCAAAACTCCTAGTTGGCGCGGACATCCCCGGCAACTACTACATTGAAGGGAGCATCATCGTAGGTCCCCGGCCTGCGGCGATTTTTGTTTCCCTGGGATTCAAGTTCTAGGGCAGCTTAGAAGTCGGCAAGAAGGTTGGCGCTTTTCTGACCTCGGTCTCCTGCTCGAAGGCGTAGGCAAGCTTGATCAACGTCGGCTCGCTCCAGGCCTTTCCAAAGAAGGTAATACCAACCGGCAAGCCCCTCACCGTGCCCGCCGGAACCGTCATTGCTGGATAGCCTGAAACCGCAGCCGGAGTGGAACTGCCACCCGTGAAATGGTCGCCATTGAGCAGGTCCGTCGTCCAGGCGGGGCCGCCGGTCGGGGCGATGATGGCATCGAGTTTGTGCTTGGCAATCACCAAGTCGATTCCCTCCTTCCGAGACATGCGGTGGTTCTTGGCCAGTGCGTCTTTGTACTTCTTCTCAGTTAGCGACCCCTTTGTCTGCGCCATCTCGAAAATCTCTTGCCCAAAGTACGGCATTTCCCGATCCCGGTGCTTGATGTTGAAGGCGATCAGATCCTTTAGGGTCCGGCATTCCACCTTCGTGGTCTTCAGGAACTTGTTGATGTCAGCTTTGAACTCGTAGAGGAGGACCTCGAATTCAGAATCGTCGTATTTCCCGTGGGAGGGAAGATCGGCAGGATCGACGATGGTGGCCCCAAGCTTCTTCATCGTCCGAATCGCTTCCTCCATAATCGCATCGACCTTCGGATTGAATCCAAAAAACTTGCGGGCTACCCCAATGCGTGCTCCCTTCAGGCCCTTCGGATCGAGAAATTTCGTGTAGTCCTGTAGTGGTATGTAGGTCGATAACGCGCCCAACAGAATCGCCGCATCCCGAACCGTCCGTGCCATCGGCCCCGCTGTATCTTGGCTATGGGAGAGGGGAATTATTCCCGCACCTGACACCAGGCCAAGCGTTGGCTTGATTCCCACGAGCCCGTTCGTCGTCGCGGGGCAGACGATCGAACCGTCCGTCTCGGTCCCCACTGCCACCACGCACAAATTGGCCGATGCCGCCGCTCCCGAACCCGAGCTGGAACCGCATGGGTTTCGATCCAGGGCATAGGGATTCTTGGTTTGCCCGCCTCGCCCGCTCCAGCCGCTGGAGGACTTGGTCGACCGGAAGTTCGCCCATTCGCTCAGGTTGGTTTTCCCAAGAATTACCGCCCCTTCTTCTCGAAGCCTCTTCACGATGGCCGCGTCTTTGGCCGCCCGATGCTCTGCCAAAGCCAGCGATCCCGCGCTGGTCGCCATCTTGTCGGCGGTTTCGACGTTGTCCTTGATTAGGATCGGAATACCGTGGAGTGCGCCCAAAGGCTTGCCATCCTTCCGCTCTCCATCTCGCTTCTCTGCGATTGCCATCGCATCGGGATTGACCTCGATCACCGAGTTCACTTTCGGGCCATTCCTATCGATCTCCCTGATTCGAGCGAGGTACTTCTGAGTCAGAGAGACCGCGGTCTCACCCCCCTCAGCCATCGCCTTTTGAAGACTGGAGATCGTCGCCTCTTCCAATTCGAACGGCTGTATGGAAATGTACTCGGAAGGCTTCGCGAGGCCGGCCATGGCTGCCGCGCCACCGGCCAAGGTTGACTTCAAAAAATCTCGGCGATCCATGGAGGCAGTGTTCGGCAAGATTGATCCTGGCTCCTTTGAAGACTAGGAATATCCTCAAAAAAGGCAAGATAAAAGCGCAGAGGCCCGTTATGATTAGAGAAGATATTGTCGCGCACGTTCACCGTTGGTTTGAGGAAGTTTGGAATCAACAGAATGAGTCCGTGATCGATGAGATGATGGCCGAGGACCTCAATGTTGACGGATTCGATCCAAGCGGAGCCTCCCTTCATGGCCGGGAGACCTTCAAGGAGATGCGCCGTCAGTACCTCGAGATGTTTCCTGATCTACATGTAACGGTCGATCGAGTTGCGGTGGATGGAGACGACAGCATCGCCTGGCTCACCTGTCGCGGAACCGCTCAGCCAGCCGCCTTTGGTATGGTAGGCGAGCCGAAGCCAGTCGAGTTCAGCACGGTGGCATGGGCGACCGTGCGCGATGGCAAGTACATCGGTGGCAAGAACCTGATCGACTTCGCGGCCGTGATGCGGCAGTTGGAGGCTTAAGCTCCACTCACCAGGCTGTCACCAAGTGTGTCCACAGCCATGGCATTCTTTCCAGCAAACAAAGCGGTAAAGCCAGACCGGCCAAAGGACGATTGCCGAATGCAGCCCAGCCCGCAATCCTTTAGCCAGGCCATTGCCGAAAACTCATCCTCTAGATACATCGAGTGCTTCTTGGATAAACGCCGGAATACCTTCATTTCACTGCACCTAGGACAGCGTGATTTGGTTTTCAGAAGGTCGTCCATCAGTCGTGTAACTGATTGATACCTACAAGCCGTGATTCACGTTGCAGAGCACTCGACCAAATCGCTTAGTAAGTCGCAATGATAGGAACCGACTACCCCGCCGATGCGCCTTCGAGCATGTGTTGCCACTGCTCGTTTAACCACCGAGCCCGCGTTCCCATGTCGTGGGCCATCTCGGGCAACACGCCATCCGCGTGAGAGATGTTGGGAATGAAGCAGTCAAAGGCTAGGTCCACTCCTCGGCAACACCAGGACCCGATGTCGTTGCACCAATTCCACTCCTTTCGCTCCATCTCGTTGATGTGAAGCGCCATGTGGGCTCTGGTGCCGGCGATCATATTGACTGGCACGACTAGCCTAAAACAAAGCCCGTTTCCCAGTGACGGATGTGGCTCTATGGCACTGATGATGAGCTTAACCATCGCATCGGGCTCTCCATGATGCCACTCAAAATCGGCTTCAAGTCTGGTGGAGTCATCGGTGGTGCATCTGAGAGAGATGCGGCGAAGGGCTTGCCGGGCGTCTTCCCACTCAGAGGTGTCGATCCACTTGCTGGGCTGGGCTCCCCATGGCTTAAAGAATCGCTCGTCGGCCTCGACCATCGGGTGCGCATGCTCCCTCATTCCCGCCATGGGATGGCATGAAGAGGCCGCAGAGATGTTCAGCTGTTCGGCCAATTGCTTCGCAGTGTGCTGAGCCTCGCTAAGCTGTAATCCGACTGCGCCAAGGAATACGCGCTTGATCCACTCCTCGTTGTCATAGCTGGCATACACGCTACAGTGAAGCTTGAAGGTGTCCTTCTCGGTATCGTAGGTGACGAGGACCCGGC
>JACMJO010000118.1 GCA_014380605.1 Fimbriimonadaceae bacterium
CACCCGGTTGTGGAAACCAAACACCTGGTGGGTTCGCTCATCCCATTCAAGGAGGAAGCAGTGAGAATGTCCATCGCCCAGCGCGACCACTTTGCCCATGGCGACGGAGCAAAAGTCTGGTCGGCGACCAACCTGACATTGCGACCCTTCATCGGTCTCATGATCGCCGCCATGTTCGACCCGTTCGAGACCCGACTGGTCAAGCGCGTTCGGGAGGCGATATTCTCGCTTGGCCATGAGCCTCATCCCGAAGGCGAGAAGCGGCAGATGGGCCTCCATAGAGTCAGAATCGGAGCCGCGGGCATGGTCGTGGATTCCGACACCGGCCACCCACTGGTCGATGTGAAAGTGAGCGTCGAAGGAAAGCCTGAGTCAACGCTTACCGATGTCTCGGGCGTCTTCTTCTTCCGCAACTTGCCGGTCGGTCGGCACAAGCTCTCGTTTACCAAAGCAACCTACAAATCCATCGAAAAAGAGGCCGTCACCCCGCCGATCGGCCGAGCCAACGAGATGGAACTCATGGATGTCAAGCTTGCTTCCGCTTCCGACAAGGAACGCACGGATGATCTCATTAAAGACCCTACGTTCCAAGTTCCCGGCGCCGAGCTGATTGGGACATTACGCTTCGCCGACGGTTCCGCCGCCGCCTACATTCCAGTTAGGATCAACGGGCGCACGGCGGTGACGGATGGCGATGGCCAGTATCACTTCACCAATGTCCAGGGCCCAATCAAAGAGATAATCGCCGAGATTCCCGGCCAAGGCGAAGTGTCAAAGCCGATTGATGCGTCCAAGCCGACGGTTGAATTGGGAAAAAAGTAGGCCATCCGTTGATTCCGTTGCTATCCGTCGAGATAGCTCTGGCGGCCATGCAAAGACCTACCGATTGCCCGGGAAAGACATTCTCGAACAAACCCACAAAAAGTAGTATTGCAACCTTGCTCCGATGCTGTATGCTGTCATTCACACTAGGGTGAAGACCCGGTTGTCGGATGGGAGGAGTCACACATGCCTGAATATCTTGCGCCAGGCGTATTCGTCGAAGAAATCGATAGCGGCAGTAAGCCGATCGAGGGTGTAGGCGTTAATACAGCGGCGTTTATCGGCTATGCGAAGAGTGGCGAGTTCAACAAGCCAACCTTCATTAGCAGTTGGAGCGACTTTTGTCGGCTTTTTGGAGAAGACGACGATACAATTTTGGGGGCGCTTTCCAGCGAATTGGGTAAGAGCTCCGTGGAAATCCTGTCTGCGAAGCGGGCGGCCCGAAAGGGGCTTCTCGACTTTGCTCAGCAGAGCATCAGCGCCATGGCGGCGACCAACAAAGCCAGTGGAAACACCAATGGCAAGGTTGGATCTTGGAGCGAATTCGTCAAGAAGTACAACGTTTCCTTGACTCCAACGCCCTATATGGAAGATAGCTACCTTGCGTACGCCGTTCGCGGTTATTACGACAATGGGGGCGCGCGTGCGTATATTGTTCGCGTCGCGCGCGATTCTGATCTGCAGATTTTTACGAAGGAAGCCAAGGCCGCCCTTCCCGAGCCTGCGAAGAACGCAACCGTCGCCCTTGGGCCATACACGGTGAAAGCTCTTGAGGCGGGAGCAAAAGGCAATTCGGTAACTGTCGAAGTCGAGCATCAGGGCGATGACGGATTCAGCGTCAAGATTACTGGCGATGGCAAAACCGAGAGCTATGGCGACACCAAACCGCTCACTCCTTCAAGTTACAAGAGTGCGATCAAGTCTAAAATCGTTGAGTTCTCTACTCTGACGGATGTCGAAACCCGGCCTGGCGCTGGCGTATTCACCCTTACGGGCGGACTCGACGCCACCCAGCCTGCAAACCTTGCTAGTCTCCCGCTTACCGCCGAGCTTAGCAAAGTACAGGTCGAGGATTTCGTTGGCGACGAGGCTCGGCGCAGCGGACTCGGCGGTCTCTCGGTCATCGACGACGTCAATATGATCGCGGTCCCTGACCTTATGGCGGGCCTTTGGAAGCGAGAGACGTTGGTTGGGGACAATTCCTCGATTGAAGTCCTGAATATCGACGAGAAGCGAAAGCAACAGATCATCGACGTTCAATCGATGCTGATCAGCTACTGCGAGCGCATGGGCGATCGTATGGCGATCCTCGACCCGATCCCGGGCCTGGTCCCGCAAGATATGAAGGAGACCGTTCTCAGCGCTCCCTTCAGTTGCGACCACGGCCAAGCCGCGATTTACTATCCGTGGATCAAGGTTATGGATCGGCTGAATCCTCGAAGCCGACAGCAAGTGTTCTGTCCGCCTAGCGGCCACATCATGGGCGTCTACGCACGCGTCGGCGTTGAGCGCGGCGTTCACAAGGCTCCCGCAAACGAGTCGTTGATGGGTGCGGTTGCGCTTGAGTTCGACGTCACCAAACCAGAGCAAGAGATACTCAATCCAAATGGGATCAACTGCATTCGATCGTTCCCTGGCACGGGCATCCGAGTCTGGGGCGCCAGAACGCTGGCGACGGTCGGCAATCCAAGTTGGAAGTACGTCAATGTTCGACGCCTCTTCAATTACTTGGAGAAATCGATGGAGCGCGGTATGCAGTGGGTGGTATTCGAACCCAACGACCACGATCTTTGGGGTCGAGTTCGCCGCAATCTCAGCGCGTTTCTCTTCACCGAATGGAAGGAAGGCAAGCTCTTTGGCACGGTGCCAGAAGAGGCTTACTACGTGAAGTGCGATGCCGAAACCAACCCTCAGGAAATGATCGACCTTGGTCGACTGTATGTCGAGATCGGTGTCAATCCGGTTAAGCCTGCGGAGTTCGTCATCATCCGCATCGGACAGTGGTCCGGTGGCGCTGAAAAGTCGGAGCAATAAGGAGAATTTGACCCATGGCAGAAGGCATTGGTGCATTAAGGTTCTATCTCGAAATCGATGGCATCACGGAAGGTTTTTTCCGTGAGGTCAGCGGACTCGACTCGGAGACGGAAGTCATCGAGCACCGCGTGACCGGTAAAGGCGGCAACTTGGTGGTCCACAAAATCCCCGGGGCCCTCAAATGGCCGAACATCGTGCTCCGTCGCGGGGTGACCGACGATCGTCGGCTACACGACTGGCGAGCACAGATCGAGAAAGGACTTATCGAAGAGCATCGAAAGAACGGATCGATCACCCTCTATAACCCAAAAAACGAACCCGTGGCGAAATACACCTTTAAGAAAGGTTGGCCGGCGAAGTTCAAGGGTCCAGCCCTAGACGCATCCAAGAATGAGGTAGCGATCGAGGAACTGGAAATCGCCCACGAGGGTCTGGAGCGTCAGCAGTAATAAATGGCTAGATCGCGCAGCGGACTTCAAACCGAGTTCGATTTCGTCTTGCCCCGAGGATATGTAAGCTCGGACGGGACGCTCCATCGCAAGGGCAGGATGCGCCTGGCCACCGCGATGGACGAAATCGCGCCGCTGCGCGATCCCCGTGTCAAAGCTAACCAGGCCTACATGGTCATTATCTTGTTGGCAAGAGTTGTAACTCAACTTGGCGATGTTGAAGTTATCGAAACGGGTGTGATAGAAAACCTGTTCTCTGCCGACCTAGCCTTTTTGCAAGATCTCTATCGGAAAATTAATGAATTCGATCCTGATGAAGTGGAAGGAGAGGACCCTCCAGAGGGGGAATAGCCGGCTACCCCTCCAAGGCTTTATACGAGGAGGTAGCCTACATCGCTTTTCATTTCCATTGGCCGTTGGAAGAGATTCTGGAACTGGAACATCGAGAACGCCATCGCTGGATCAAGGAGATTGGCAAGATCAACAAGCGCCTTAGCGGCGAAGATTAGTCCATGGGCGAAGTTCAGGCTGGATTGGATATCGGGTCCGCCGGCAAACAAGCCGGACAGATGGCTTCGGATATCTCCTCCAAATTTGAAGAGCCGGCCAAGAAGCCGATAAAAGATATCTCGCCAAGCGCCCTCAAGCAAGATCTGCTGAAGAAGGGCGGCACCGGTTCTGTGCCCGATACGAAAACTCGATCCCAATTGGCTGGTCCGTTGGGAGCGGACATAGGCGGAGCAAAGATTCATACGGGACCCGTCGCGGCCAGCGCCGCCCAGGGTCTACAGGCCTCAGCTTTCACCATCGGGCGAGACATGTTTTTTGGTCCGGGGCAATATGACCCGGCGACTCCTCAAGGAATGGCTCTTATTGCCCACGAAGCCACTCACGTACTCCAACAATCGGGAGCGAAGGGCGACAAAACCCGGTTCAACACCCCAAAGGGTGGCGATGATATGGAGCAAGAGGCCCAAGACGTGGCTCAGCTCGTCTTATCCGATCTTGGCCAAGGAGAGTCCCTACGGGTCAAGCAGTACATTCGGAATTACACATCTGAAGGCGGCGACCCTGTGAGTCCGACCGATCGCAATCGATTGGACTCAGTTTCATTGAAAGCGCTTAAGTATGCGCAGCGGGAGTTACGTCTCCTGCGAATAGGACGCACCTTCCAGTGCGATGAACTCGTGGTGGACATAAGCCTCGATTTGAGCGAGGGTAGCGATACGTTACTTATTAAAGAGTGGGGCGACGCAATTGTAGATGCCGTTGTCGCCTTAAGAGTGCCAGGGAGTGCTCCTGAAGCTGCGGTCCAACGGGCCCCCGGACCCGATCCCGCCGCCAAGGCCAATGATAAGGAAACGATCGACGTCTCGATCGCCAGCCTGTCGCCAACGATCGCTGACTCCTCATTGGTCCTGAGTCAGGACTCTGCAGCCATGGTGAGCCAGATTCTTGGCATGTCCACGTTTACTGCTGGTGGCAAAGGGAACATCAGAGTCTTCTCAGCGATAATTCAGGACTACCTGGATGTCAAAGAGTTCGACAAATCCAAGGCCTACCTTCGGACCTCGCACCTTCAGATTACGTTCAAGAAGCAAGCCGAGGGCAATGCCGACGCCTTTAACAA
>JACMJO010000119.1 GCA_014380605.1 Fimbriimonadaceae bacterium
GGCGAAGTAAACGCCCATATGAAAGCCATCTTCATGTGGGCGTTCTGCCTTTCAACTGCCCTCTCAATCGCCCAACAGTCAACTGCCGCGGCTTCCGACGTGGAATCCGCCGATGCCATCATCAAGGCGGTTTACAACGTGATCTCCGGTCCGGCGGGCGAGAAGCGCAACTGGGACCGCATGCGATCTCTGTTCACAGAAGACGCGCGCATGGTCGCCATCAACCCTACACCGGCCGGGCCGACTCGACGGCGCCACATGACCGTCGAGGACTACATCAAACTTGCCGGACCCAACCTGGAGGGCCAAGGCTTCTTTGAGAAGGAGGTTGCCCGACGCACCGAGCAGTTTGGGAGTCTGGTCCATGTCTGGAGCACCTACGAAGCCCGGGCCAAAGCCGACGACGCCAAGCCGATGATGCGCGGAATCAACTCTATGCAGCTTTGGAACGACGGCAAGCGGTGGTGGGTGCTCAGCATCGTATGGCAAGCCGAAGACCCCAAGAACCTGTTGCCCGATAAGTATCTCAAGGGCGGTTAAGCCATAATTCATGCCGTGAGCGATATGAAGGATCGAATCGATCAGTTGGCCGATATGATGGAGGAGTACAAGCTCTCCGAAGCCGAGATGGCCGCCGATGGATTCCGAATCTCCTTCAAGAAGAGGGCTAAGCCAGTTGTCCAAAATGGAACCCAAACCACAACCCTTGAGCAGGGCGCAGAAGAAGTCCTCCCAGACGAGCCCCCGATCGCGGCGGTGGATCTCACCCCCAGTGGGCTGCCAATCACGAGCCCGATGACCGGTATCTACTACAACGCCCCAAGCCCCGCGTCACCTCCATTTGTCAAAGAAGGCGACGTGGTATCGGCTGGCGAAGTTATTGGCCTGATCGAGGCTATGAAAGTCTTCAACGAAATCCCCGCTCCTATTAGCGGAACGGTCGCCAAGATCATGGTAGAAACGGGCCAGCTAGTCAACCTAGGCGACCCGTTGCTTTACATTGGCTAACTAGGCTACGGGCATGGGCTCGAGGACGGGGTCGGTCTTCCAAATCTCCACCGCTGTCTCGCCATACTTCATCAAGATCATTTCGATCGTCGCCGCGTCCACGCCTCCGCTGGGAGCCGAGACGTTCACGATCGCGCCGCCTTTCTCATAGACATTGCTGAACCGCTGGGACTCTTCTTCAGGAACGCCCTGGTCCTTTAAATAGCCGACCACGCCGCCCGCAACCGAGCCCGCAACTGTCGCCGCGCCCGCGCCGATCAACGCTGTAGCAAGGGCTCCGCCGCCCACAATCAGGCCGACGCCGGGGATCAGGATCGCCGCCAAGGCCGCAATGCTACCAATGCCAAACCCAAAGAATGCGCCCTTGGTCGCCCCGACCATAGCGTCGTCTTGGGTGGTGGTGGTGATGCCGCTTTCCGCTTTTTCTAGCGTTTCTTCAGCGCGATTATTTTCCTTGGCCATGTCGGCATTGGCGTCCACCGGCAAAACCAGGCCGACGTCTTCCTTGGCAACGCCATGGTCGATCAGCGCGCCCACCGCATCCTTGGCCATCGTCGTATCGTTAAAACTCGCGTAAATGTTAATCCTCATTTTTGAACTCCACTCGGACCGATAGACGACGCCTCCGCGAGTTTTGGCGAGGGGTCCTACCAGCTACGTTTGTAGTTTTCAAACCCCGAAAGGTGTAGCCGCGGGGAGGGACCCACGGTGGGGCTTGGACCTTTTCCGAATTATCGCTTATCCTGAAAGTGTGGAAGGCAACGGGCCATTTGTGACCAAGATGACGATCGGGCCAGGTGCCATGATCCTAGGCACCATCTTTTTAGCAGGATTGGTTCTGCTGGCCGTTGTTCTCATTAGAAAGAAGCAGATGCCTCCGGGCCTCTTCGCGTCTCTGCTCGTCTTCAGCCTTTGCATGATCATCGGCCCGGTGGCAATGTTTACTGTGCCCATGGTTGACGTCGTTACAAAGCTTTCCTCAGGTAGCGGGGATTCTGAGTAGGGTGAGTAGTCCTCTCCTCGGCTTTTTCACAGGGCTCGTACAACAACCTCACATGCGCAAGCGGGGGGTTTGGGTTGGAGCGGGCGCTCTCACCATAACGCGGAGTCCAAGTGCTGGTCTTACGTCCCACCTGCCTCCTCCACGAGGTGAAGGGTTCCGACGCCGTCACCCCGAGGCTACCAACCCGCCGCGCCCGACGATGAGACTCGGGGATCGACTCCGGCCAGCTTTACGCCTGATGCGTCGACCTGGATGCAGTGGCAGCTTCCCATCCGGGAGCCGGCGGAGAGCTCATGGCCCCGCGCCTCTAGAGCCAGGCGAACATCAGTCGAGAGGCCGTAAGGCTCCCACTTGATCTCGTCTGGCATCCATTGGTGGTGGAATCGCGGGGCGGCGACCGCCAATTGAATATTCATCCGGAAGTCGACCACGTTCAGGATCGTCTGGAAGACCGTGTTGATAATCGTTGGCCCGCCCGGCGATCCGATGACGAACGCCACCTTGCCATCGCGAACTAAGATGGTCGGCGTCATCGAGCTCAGCGGCCGTTTGCCGGGCTCGACAATGTTTTTCTCGCTCTGGATCAGCCCGAAGACGTTGGGCTTGCCGGGCTGAGTGGTGAAGTCGTCCATCTCGTTGTTCATCAGCACGCCCGTGCCCGGGATGATCACCTTGCTGCCGTAGCCGGTGTTGAGCGTGTAGGTATTGGCGACGGCATTGCCCTCCCGGTCCACCACCGAGTAGTGGGTGGTGTGCATTCCGCCTGAATCCGGATTCATCCCTTTGATCTCGCTGGATGGGGTGGCGCGGTCTGTGATGCTGGCGCGGCGGGTTTTGAGGTAGTCGGGGTTTAGGAGCTGGCCTGTTGGGACAGAGACAAAGTCGGGGTCGCCCAGGTGCATGGATCGATCCGCGAAGGCCCGCTTCATGGCCTCGGCCGCCAGGTGCAGGGTCGCGCTGGATTGGAATCCAGTTTTTGTTAGATCGTCGTCCTTCAGCATCGTCAGCATCTGGAGGAGGGCAATCCCACCCGAGCTTGGCGGTGGCATGGTAAGCACCTGGTAGCCCCGGTACTCCCCTTGCAGGGGCGTGCGCACGACGAGTTTGTAGTTCTTAAGGTCTAGGGTGTCGATGAGGCCGCCGTTGGCCCGCATCGCCTGATCGATCAGCTTTGCCGTCTCGCCTTCGTAAAACCCCTTTGCGCCAAGAGTCTTTATTCGCTCAAGCGTCTTGGCCAGGTCGGGCTGGCGCAGGATTTCGCCCGCCTGGAAGTCTTTGAGGGCAAACAATTCGGAATAGCCTTTGTCAGGATTCCTGGGCTTGAACGCCTTCAATTCGCCCGCCAGGCCGTGAGACACCACGAAACCATCGCGTGCCAGCCGCACAGATGGTTCTACCAAATCCTTCCAAGGGAGCTTGCCAAACTTGCGATGGGCCTCCCACATGCCCATCGGTGTGCCCGGCACGCCGGAGGCGAGGTAGCCGGAGAGGGAGTCGGCGGGATTCTTGTACATGTCCTTGGTGGCACGGCGAGGGGCGACTTCTCGGTAGTCGATGGCAACGGTTTGGCCGTTTGCCATCCTCACCAGCATGAAGCCTCCACCGCCCAGGTTCCCAGCGGCGGGGAAGGTAACCGCCAACGCAAACCCGGTCGCCACGGCTGCGTCTACGGCATTGCCACCCTTGCGGAGAATGCTGGCTCCGACTTCGCTGGCGATCGAACTATCGCTCACCACCGTCCCGTTGGGGAACCTCGCCGGGTGGATTTGGGCGAATGCAAAGGCTACAAGCAGGGAAGTCATGGTGCTATTTTAGCTATCTATCTCGGCGCATTAAAGGTGCCCACTCACGCTCACAATGACGCGAACCCAAGCCTTCGGCGTGCGACCCCCACCCTGCCCTCCCCGGGGGTGGAGGGTTCACTAGCGGACCAAGTACAATCCAACCGCTCGGGCAGCGTCGCCTCGAGGGGTGATATGGCGACTGAGACTTTGATTCCTTCATCGGCCAACCGCGTCCTGCGGGTGGGCATTTTGGGGTTTGGCACCGTGGGCTCGGGCGCGTACCGGATGCTGAAGGACAACCGAGACGCCATCCAGCGCAAGGTCGGATTTGGGATGGAGGTGGTGCGCATCGGCATCCGCGACATCGGCAAGCCGCGCGACTTGCCCTCGGACCTTTTCACCGACGACCTCGAATCCATCGTGGACGACCCCTCCATAGATGTGATCTTGGAACTGATCGGCGGCGTGGACCCGGCGGGGCGGCTGGTGGAGCGCGCGCTGAACAACGGCAAGAACGTGGTGACCGCGAACAAGGAGCTGATGGCGAAGGAAGGCTCGCGGCTGGTCCACCTGGCCAAATCCAAGGGCCTGGACCTGCACTATGAGGCGGCGGTCGGCGGCGGCATCCCCATCGTGCAGCCCCTGAAGCATCAGCTGGCCGGGAACGACGTGCTAAAGATGATGGGCATCCTGAACGGCACGACGAACTACATCTTGACCAAAATGAGCCGCGAGAACGCCGATTTTGGCGACGTTCTGGCGGAGGCTCAGGCCAAGGGTTATGCGGAGTCTGATCCGACGAACGACATCGATGGATTCGACACCACCTACAAGATTTCTATTCTCGCAAGCATCGCCTTCGGGAAACAGGTTCCGGTGGCGGGGGTCTATCGCGAAGGGATCCGGTCAATCACGAAAGAGGATATTCGGTATGCGGACGTGCTGGGCTATGTAATCAAGCTGTTGGGGATCGTGGAGCCCTTGTCGGCGGACCGCCTGCTGGTACGGGTCCATCCTACTTTGATTCCGAAGGGGCATCAACTGGCGAGCGTGAGCGACGTCTACAACGCGCTTTGGATTCACGGGGACTTTGTGGGGGACCTGATGTTCAGCGGCCGTGGCGCGGGTTCTGACCCCACGGCCTCGGCGGTGATCGGGGACCTTATCGATGTGGGTCGGAACGTGGCAATCGGAGGGCAGGGAAGCGCGATCCCCTGGGATATGGGGATCGAGACCGAGCCGATTGAATCTTTGGAGACCGAGTACTACTTGAGATTGAGAGTCAAGGACAAACCCAAGGTTCTAGGCCAGCTGGCCATGATCTTCGGCGAGTTCGACGTCTCGCTGGCAGCGATGGAGATGCGGGTGGTCGATGCCGTCGCCGAGCTTGGCGAGATCGTATTCCTGACTCACAAGTGCAACGAAGGGAACTTCAGGAAGGCTTTGGCGGAGGTTGGGAAGAGCGATATTGTGGATAGGGTTTGTAATTGGATTCGGGTTGAGGGCTAGTCGGCCCCAAAGGCCTGATCAAAGGCGTCTTGGAGCAGTTCTTCAATTCCGAAGTGTCTTGCCCACCGGATCATGTATTGATTGTCGAGCGACCCTAACTGATTCTCAATGACTTTGACCAGGTCGTTCCATTGGCGGTCGCTTACCTTTCCCCCTGAAACAAACCATCGAATCTTGTGAAGGACAATGTCTTCTGGCGAAGCAATTGGCGCCTTGACTCCAGGTTGGATTTCAACCCATTTTGCTCGCTCTAATTCTTCGTGCGAGTATTCGGAATCTCGGACCACGAACATATCGAACTTGAACGCTTCTTCAGTATCAAGTATCTGGAAGGAAGGATATTCTCCTCGATCTGCAAAGGCTTCCGAAATCTCGGTCGGGCCGATGTAGAACTTTGGCAATAGCTCTCGACGAAGGAGTTCTTCATTCAAGCTGGACGCCATGACGGCAACATCGATGTCGTTGGTGTATCTGGGCTCGCTCCAAACACTACTGGCAACCGAACCGCCCACCCAGAATTGAATGTTTGCTTTTTGAAGAAGCGGGGATACTTGAGCGAGAATCTCTATCGGAGTCACGGGGCTTTCTTGGAGCGTAGGTGCTCAGTGAAACGACGCATGACCCTGCCCTCCTCCATGCGCTCATCGAGCATCTTCACTTTCTGCTCCGGTGATCGCAGACGAAGCAACCGAAGCATCATCCGGTGCGCCGCCTCACTCGTATCCTGCAGATCCGTCCTCTTCACCACGGAATTATACGCCGACACGTGGATACATGTCTAGGATTCAAAGGTGCGACGAGCATCCGGTGCTCATGGTCGGTACACTGTTATCTATGCGTCCCGACGGTCGACAAAACGACCAACTCCGCCCTTTCTCCATCGAGCGAAACGTCGCCAAGTTTGCCGAGGGTTCTTGCCTTTTGAAGATTGGCGATACCCACATGCTGGTCACCGCCACGGTCGAAGACCGCGTTCCGCCCTTCAAGAAGAACTCGGGCGAAGGCTGGATGACGGCGGAATACTCTATGCTTCCTCGTTCAGGCCGACAGCGCAATCAGCGCGAACTGATGAAGCCAAACGGCCGCTCTATGGAGATTCAAAGACTTATCGGAAGGGCGATGCGAACAGTCGTCGATCTGGAGAAACTCGGTGAGAGAACCATTACCATCGACTGCGACGCCATCCAAGCCGACGGCGGTACCCGTTGCGCGGCTATCACCGGTGCTTACGTTGCGGTCTATGACGCGATGACGTGGATGATGAAGAACCGGATGCTGAAGCAGATGGCGATCAAGGAGCCGATTGCCGCCATTTCGGTTGGGGTGAGAAACGGAGTTGAGATTCTCGATCTCGACTATGCCGAAGACAGCACCGCCCACACCGATATGAACGTAGTGATGGTGGAGTCGGGTCGGTTTGTTGAGATTCAAGGGACGGCCGAGCAAGAACCGTTTGCGGCGGACACGCTGGGGCGAATGCTGAAACTTGGCAAAAAGGGGATCGACGAGTTGATCCTTGCCCAGCGAGCGGCATTGGGAATCTAATGATTTCGCGACTCGTCATTGCGACCCACAATCGCAAGAAAGCTGGCGAGATGGTTCACATTCTCTCCGGGCGTTTCCCGAGCTTGGAAGTCAAAACCCTCGCCGATTATCCGGGTGCTCCCGAGCCCGAAGAGACGGGCGACACCTATGCTGAGAACGCCACGATCAAAGCTGAAAGCGCGGCGGCGTTTACCGGTGAATGGTCGTTGGCGGATGATGCAGGTTTAGAGGTAGACGCTTTGCGTGGCGCCCCTGGCGTGCACTCCAAACGGTTTGAGGGTGAAGATTCCAGCTTCGATCACAAGATTGGAAGGATTCTGGAGATGCTGGCGGATGTGCCCGAAGAGGGAAGGGGAGCCAGGTTCAGATGTTTCATCGCCCTCTCCGAGCCTCCTCCGACGCGTCCGCCAGCCCCATCGGTTTGCTCTCAGGGTGAACATGTGACCCTGTTTAACGCCATTTGCGAGGGAAGAATTGCAGCGGAGCGATCTGGGGCTGGAGGTTTTGGCTACGACCCAATCTTCTACCTCCCAGAGCTTAACTTCACGATGGCCGACTTGACCGCCGAGCAGAAGCATGAGATTAGCCACCGCGGCAAGGTGTTGAGGGAGTTCTCCGATTGGTTTGCCGAGCGGCTTAGCCTTTAAACATGCTTTTTAGGATGAAAAA
>JACMJO010000120.1 GCA_014380605.1 Fimbriimonadaceae bacterium
AGGGCAGGGTGGGGGTTCTCCGGTCCGTGATTGCCGTTGCGCAACAACATACGGCTATTGCCTACCCCTCACATAGTTCGAGTCGAACGGCGGGAGTTGGTTCTCGAGCGGGAAGTGCGGCATTCGGAACGGTAAGAACGGGAACAGAATCGCGACGAGGATCAGCACCAGAAGCATCAAAAATGTGGCCATTCGTTCGCCCGTTGCGACGAGCCATATTGCTGCGATAACGGGTGGTACGATGGTCGCGAGGATGAACTTGATCGAGATTGCGCCCGCGTACCGATCTTGTCTGTTCCGATCCAGCTTGGGCTCTTCCCGTCTTTGAAGGGCTGCCTCGAGGTCTTCCACATCGCCGAGCCATACGATCTTGTCCAAGTTGGATGATGGCTGCCCAAATTTGAAGACTTGATGCTTCACGAACACTCGACAGGCGCCTTCGCCAAGCTCCTGCAGATGGAGGTCGATTCGGGAATGCACCTGGTGAGGGTGAATCACCATCAATCCAGCCAATGGAACGCTGCGCTCAAACCGAATCCCGCCCGGAATGGACCAGAATTTGAACTTCCACTTGCCCAGCACGTACTGAGCCCGCTGTGCCGCTTCGACCGCACTCATCGGAGCGATGAACTGGCGTTCGTTGCGCATAGCGTGATTATGGCGAGTCGAAAAACGCTTGTTCCTAAAGTTGTAGAATCGTCGCATGCCCTTGTCTCGCGAACAGCTTGCCCAACGCGCCGCCCAGGAACTCCGCGACGGCTTCTATGTGAATCTAGGAATCGGCATCCCAACCTTGGTCGCCAACTACATCCCCGACGGCATGGACGTCGTCCTCCAAAGCGAGAACGGGATGCTTGGCATGGGGCCCTTCCCCTACGAAGGCGAAGCCGACCCGGACCTTATCAACGCTGGCAAGCAGACCATCACTGAGATTCCCGGCACCAGCTACTTCAGCAGCGCCGATAGCTTCGCCATGATCCGCGGCGGCCACATCGACCTCAGCATTCTCGGCGCGATGGAAGTCAGCGGCCAAGGCGATCTCGCCAATTGGATGATCCCCGGCAAGATGGTCAAAGGCATGGGCGGCGCTATGGACCTGGTCGCTGGAGTTAAGCGAGTCGTTGTGGTAATGGAACACACCAACAAAGCCGGTGAGAGCAAGATTCTGAAGGAATGCTCTCTTCCCCTAACTGGCAAGCAATGCGTCGACCTGATTATCACCGATCTGTGCGTATTCGAAGTAACCCGAGGCGAGGGCCTTACCCTGCTTGAACTCGGGCCAGAGGTAAGTCTAGAAGAGGTCAAGGCCAAGACTCAAGCAAGCTTTGAGGTCTCGCCAGAGTTGAAATCGGTGGCTGTGTAGCCTTTTGAAACGATGAAAAGTGATCTTCTGATGAACTGATTTGGTGACGAGAAGCTCCGGAACTGCTCAGATCACTAATCATAGGATCAGTTCATCAGTGGATCACCCCTTCACCCGCTTCAGCACCGCCATAACCGCATCAACTCCCGGCGACTGGGCACCTTCGAACCCAACGTTGACAATCCCAACGACAACCAGCTTTTCCTTTGGGAAGAACGCCATCTCGGCCATGAAGGTCCCGTCCGATCCGTTGTGTCCGTGCGCATCAGGGCTCGCTTCGGTTCCGACGGACCAACCCGCCGCATAGGCCTCGCCTCTCGCATCTTTTCGCATCGGAGTGTGAAGTCGCTTGATCGTCGCCGAGCTGAGGCCAGGAACGGTTTGTCCCAAAAAGCCGTTCATGTGCCAAGCGGCATACTTGGCGAGGTCGCCAATCGAACAGGCAATCCCGCCGCCCGCACCTACGGCCATGTGGGTCAACGGACCGCCCATCTTGCCGGGACGTGGCCCCTCCTTCGCTGAGAAGTGTCCGTGGGGCTGTCCCTTCCCGCTCGGCATTCCATCGTCCCCTGGCATGCCGCACAGGGCGCTCGTCATCCCAATCGGATCGAAGACGCGCTCTTTCATCAACTGCTCGAACGGCTTCTTGCCCACTCGTTCGGCGATGTGGCTCAAGATGGCATAGCCCGCGTTCGAATAAGCCATTTTCTGCCCGGGCTTACCGATAGGATCGCGATTGAGGATGTCCTTGACATAAGATGCCCGGATCGCGGTTGGGTCCTTTAATGCTCCAACGATCTTTGCGACCGTCGGTCCCGTGTATCCCATATCCTGAGGGATTCCTCCGAGGTGTTGCATCACCTGCTCGACGGTGACGTCTTTGTACGCCGCATTCATCGGAATATCTTTCAACAAGTCGCCAAGCTTCGAGGTCCAGTTCAGCTTTCCTTCGTCGATAAACGTTGCAATCAATGTGGAAGTCATCGACTTGCCGATGGAGCCAACAAGCCATCTATCTTCATCGGTAACGGGCTCGGTAGTTCCCATCTTGCGAATCCCGTCAACCCCGACATCCAGCTTTCCATCGCGCCAAGTCGCAATCGCCATCGCTGGGGCCTTGACCGTTTCCTGGATTCGTTTGGCAAGGTCTTTAAGGCTTGTATAGGTTGAATAGTCAACCTTTTTTCGCTCGGTAAGAAGGGTCTCTGGGTTTTGATCGATCCGAACGCCGACAATGCGATGAGGGGGGTTGGATTCGCAGTCCAGCCTCAATCCGAGTTTCTCTCCGTTTCCTGCTTTGACCTCCACCACGATCGCGTTTGGCTGGTCAAGGAGGTTCTTCTGGACCGCCAACGGAGCCAGGTCACCGGCGATCTGCATGGTTTGGGCCACCCAATCTTCCAGCTTGCGTTTTTCGAACATAGCCGGGGCCATGCTGGATTGGATCATTGCCTTCACCTTAGCTTCGTCTTTAGAGTTGAAGGCACTGATGATTTGGTCAAGCCGATCCTTCGCTTGAGGATTTGCGCCTTGGACCCCGCACGCCGCAATCGCAGCGACGGTCGCTAAGAGAAGAAAAACGGCCCGCATAGATAACATCATCGCTCACTAAACGTCATTTCTGGTAAGAAAAGTTT
This sequence comes from Fimbriimonadaceae bacterium, assembly GCA_014380605.1. Lineage (GTDB taxonomy): Bacteria > Armatimonadota > Fimbriimonadia > Fimbriimonadales > Fimbriimonadaceae > 55-13. The sequence goes on from JACMJO010000120.1 coordinate 3,001, forward strand.
CAATATCTGACCAGATGATCGAAAAGACCCTTATCCTGACTCCCGAGCAAGTTGAGTGCATTGCATCACCCGTGCGTTCCGAACTGATGGGCGCGGCTGTACGGCTTAAGATGTTCTCGGTTAATGAGATCGCTGAGGAGATAGGCCGCAGTCCCAAAGCCATGTACCCCCACATCCAAAAGATGCTGGACTTTGGGCTAGTCCGGCATGTAGCCAACAGGCTTGCGGGGAAGAGGTCGGAATCGGTATATGAGCCGGTTTCGCTCAGCATCATCATGCCGAGGGACAATTTTTCTCCCGAGTATCGAAACGCAGTCAAACGGAAGTTGAAGTCGTTGATCCGCCAAACGGAGCGCGAGCAGATTCGATACCTCGATTCCGTAGTGGATGAGGACCTCTCAACCAGCATGCGCCTCTTCTTTCGGCTACGCCCCGATCGGTTGCCGGAACTGCGCCGTCGCCTAATGGACATCGGGAAATGGGCCAACGAGAATGACGATCCCGAAAACGGCATTCAGATTGCATCGACGTTCCTCGTGGTTCCGATTCAGCGTGGACTGAAGTAAACTCTG
>JACMJO010000009.1 GCA_014380605.1 Fimbriimonadaceae bacterium
CTGCCTTTGATCATCCCAAGGACGTTCTTGACTGGCTTCTCCCGGAACGTGGCGTTCTGGAAGTAGCCATCTTTGCCGACCGGTTCCAAACCAGCCTGCTCAAATTGAGCGGAGATCCAGAGAGCGGCGATGTCTAGCTCTGGCGACGGAGTATCCCGCCCGCGCATTTCATCGCTGGCAAAAAATCGCAAATTTGCCCGCATCGCCTTGGCTGAGACCCCCTCAAATAGAGCTAGATCACCCGAATTCGATTGTGCGAGGGTTATATGGCGGACACCGAGTAATAGCAAGAGCGTGATATAGATGTAAAAGCGATGCGTTTTCAAACGTTTTCTCCAATGGCGCGGAAGCTGCTGGTAACGAATAGAACGCTCTGCGCCCAAGGCCTATTGATTCGGATGATAGCAAGTCTGAAGGGAGAAATCGATTCTCTTGGGATGAGTTAAGATGGAAACAAGGGCTGGCGAGCGATTGAGAGAAGACAGATCGGAAGCTATTTTGGCGCTGCAACAAGGGGCTAGGGAACGATGGGGATCCTTTGAGGATTCGTTTTACGACCGTCTCGTCTCCGTCTCAAAGGTTCTCAATAGGGGATGGACTTGGGCAGCCCAACGTAGCGTCACCATCCAGTATGGAACCGTCTTTGTCGGACTTGCGGTAGCCCTGCTGTTCGGGCGCGCGTTCCTCCACCACGAACCAGTGCAGAGCCAGTTGCTGCTTTTCCTGCCCGCAGTTCTGCTTAGCACAACCTATGGCGGCATCCTCGCCGGGGTTGTAACCTCTCTTATTGGCGCATTGGCGGCCTTTATCGTCTGGCCCCCTCAAGAACAAAGTCGTGTCGTCACGGCAACTGGAACCTGGATCACGCTGCCCTATGTTCCGTACCTCCTCTACTTCATGGTCTGCATCATCGTTCTCGGTCTCTGGAAGCTGCAGGAGCGCAAGCAGTACGAAGTCGTCCGGCTGAAGGATGAGCTTGAAGAACGTGTGATCGAGCGGACCACCGAGCTTCAGGCGGCGAATGAAGAACTAAGCAATTTTTGCTATTCGATCTCGCACGACCTGCGGGCGCCGATGCGAAACATTGCTGCTTCCAGCTCTATGCTCGCCAAGGAAATGGAGGACAAGCTCGATGACACGAACCGAGAGCTTGTTGAAGGAATCGGACGGTCTGCAACAAGGCTATCGGAACTCGTCGACGACCTGCTGAATCACGCTCGACTTGGCAACGCCGCCCTCAAACCGCGTTGGGTGAACTTAACGGGCCTGGCCGATGAAATCGGACATCTCTTGAGAAAGGAAGTCTGGCCCTGTCGAACGGTTGAGTTTCGCGTACAGCCCAATATGGTGGTGACTGCAGATCCCCTACTCATGAAACTGGCGCTCCACAACCTGATGGAAAACGCATGCAAGTATTCAAGGGAAGATAGCGACTTGATCGTTGAGGTCAAAGAGATGCGCAGTCGGCATGGCGCAATCTTCGCGGTCAAAGACAATGGTATTGGATTCGAGATGCAGTATGCGAAGCAGATTTTCGAACCTTTCCAGCGCCTTCACCGAGACTCGGAATACCCCGGCACGGGGATTGGCCTGGCCAATGTCAACCGAATTCTAGAACGGCACGATGGCCGCGTCTGGGCGGAGTCCACGCCAGGAGTCGGTACGACCTTCTTCTTCACAATCGGCGAAATGAAGAAAAACTTGGTCGAACTGACTGAGACGGAATCAGCCTGATGTTTCGTTTGTCCGCAAAAGGGCTGACGCACAGCGGCGCCTCGCCCCACCAAACTAACCCAATCGACGTTCGCCTTGCACCGTAGCGAGGCGCCATTGATCTGACGCAAGGAGGAGAGAATGGAAAGGATTTGGACTAGCGACGTTTACTTGATCGAACGGTGTCAACGGGGAGACTCCACCGCCTTTGACACGCTGATGGAAAGGCACGAGGCGAGGGCCTATCAATATGCCTTGAAGCTCACCAAGCACGCGGAAGAGGCTAAAGACGTGGTTTCAGAGGCATTCATCAGAGTGTTTCGAGCGATCAATCAGTTTCGTAGCAACAGCGCGTTCACCACTTGGCTCTACAGGATTCTAAGAAACTGCTTCCTGGACATGCGGAAGAGGAAATCCCTGCGGTTCGTGGCCAGCCTGGATGGCGTTCACGAGACCGACGACGGCGAGGTTCAAATGCAGGTCGTTGATAAACGATTCTCGCCCCACGAAGTTGCCGAAAGATCCGATCATTCGAATCGAGTTCGACGAGCCATCTCGATGCTGACCGACATCCAAAGAAAGATGATCATCCTTTACCACGCCGATCAACTGTCCTACGAAGAAATCGCAGGTGAGCTGGATTTGCCGGTGGGAACCGTAAAGAGCCGCCTCAATCGAGCGAGAATTGCCCTAAAGGACGTCCTCGTGCGGGATAAAGAGCTGATGGCTTACTGAGTCTGAACGGATGCCCAACGAGACTGGGGGAGTCGGAACGTGGGCATTTACTCCCCCAACCCTATTCGAGGAGGTGCAACCGTGTTACACTTTTCAGCTAATGAAAAAGTTTGTTGCGATTCTCGCACTCGCCGTCGTTGCCGTCGGCGCATTCGCTCAAAACCCGGCCGGTAGTTGGAAAGGCAAATTGAAGGTAGACCCAGCCTCAATGCCCAAGGCCCAAAGTCCCGAACAGCAAAAGATGATGGATCAGGTCATGACACAAATCAAGACGATGACCTTCACCCTGAACATGAAGCCCAACAAGACGTTTACAATCCTCGTCCCCAGTATGATGGGACAGCCTGCTCAGAACGGCGAAGGGACTTGGAGCCAAAAGGGCAAAACGATCACGCTGGTTACTACTAAACAAAACGGCAAGGCGCCGAAGAACTCCAAGCCGCAGATCATGAACATCGATAGCGGTGGTCGGAAGATGATCCTGAATGCAGGCGATGGACCTCGAAAGGCCACCATCACCTTCACGAAGTAAAGGCAACGATTTCAAATTGGCGATCATGCGGCAACGCATGATCGCCTTTCTGTTTGAGGGGTAGGTAGGTAGGGTTTGGCTATATGAGCTGTTCGATGGATACACTCAATCCAGCGAGATAGTTTCGCCCGACACTCATGCGCAAACAAGAGATTCCGATCCTGATAGCGGTCTTTCTTGATCTGGTTGGATTTGGAATGGCATTTCCAGACGTCCAGCTTCGGGCACAGCACTTGGGAGCTTCCGGTCCGATTATCGGGATTCTGCTCGCAAGTCTATTTGCCGTGCAGTTTCTGGTATCGCCTCGCTGGGGAGCGCTTAGCGATCGCATTGGCCGAAAACCGATCGCTGTATTCTGCACGGTATTGAGTGCGGTCTCCATGCTCGTGTACGCCTCGACCGACAGTCTCTGGGGCATCTTGGCAAGCCGAATCTTAGGAGGCTTTGCCGCCGCCAATGTTGTGGTTGCCCAAGCCTACATGGCCGACATCACCGCTGAAAAGGAACGTGGAGCCGTGATGGGCCGAATCGGCGCGGCAATTTCTGTAGGGCTCATTGGAGGACCATTCATCGGGGGACAGTTAGCCCAGGCGGGAGGAAGCTCCCTGCTGGGGTACGTGGCCGCGTCGGCAAGCGGGCTTGGCGCGTTGATGTTGCTTTTCGGGATGAAAGGCACTCCCCCAAAGGAAAAGAGGGAACCGGGACGAGCCCCTATCATCGATATTCGACTCCTCCGCGACCTTCCAGATCTCCGGCCCATGTTCGTCTTGGCCGCCGTCGCCTGGTTTGCCCTTGCCTGCCTTGAGGGAACCTTCGGACGGCTGATCGACTACAAGTTTGCTTTTCCCCTCCACGACTTGGGCTTATCGTTCACCAAACCGCAAGGCGCGTCGGGAGCGGTTTTCGGACTCGAGTCTTTGATCAGCTTTGCCATTCAAGGGCTTCTCTACGCCTGGATCGCATCTCGCGTTAATTTTCGCCACCTACTTCGATTTGGCTTCGTGATGCAGGGGATTGGCCTCATCCTAACTCCGTTTGCGCCGGGTCTTGGCCTTATCTTTCTCTTCAGCTCTATTTATAGCGCAGGCGGAGCGCTTGCGAACCCGACGGTCAATACAATCTGCTCGAACCTCGTTCCCGAGAACCGTCAGGGCGAGTTGTTCGGATTGCTGCAAGCGGCCCGATCAATCGGATTCTTGCTCGGGCCGCTCATTGGGGGCGCTCTGTTCGACGTAAGCCCCTATGCGCCCTACATCTTGGCGGGCGGCGTGGCAACGGTCGCTGCCCTGCTTGTGCCCAGAGGAAGAGCACAGGGCCCGGGGGCCATAACAGTTGCTTAGGTCCAATCAGTTCAACCGAACGTTTGCCTTCGTTGCGCCCGTCAGACACTCGAAAACAAGCCGATGGGCAGCCCAATCGTTTGGTTGCACGATTGCGCATATTCCTTGCAACATATGCTTGTAGTCCCCACTCCTCCTCGCTATGTGCCCCAATATGGCTACAGGGAACCGCGAGCGCAAGCTAGAAAGCGGACTTTCTACCTAATTGTCAATTTTACAAAACTCTGGGAACTCAAATGCGCTCATATTGAGTAAGGACATGCAGCGTGAAGGCTCAAAGCTCCGAAAGGAGCGCGAGATCCCTAAAACCTCAAGGCACTCTTCCACGCTTAGATAAGAAGAGGCCGCTGTTCTACCTTCGGGTAGATCCGGCATGGCTAGCTAGTTGAGAGACTGGCTGGCCTTTTTTCTGTTTTGGGACGGCGTTTCGGTGTTTCGGCTAATCGGCATTGCGGTTTGGTGGACACCCGCCCCTAAGCCGAATACCTCCGCATCCCCTTTGTGCCTTCGTGCCTTGGTGGTTAGATTCGCCTC
>JACMJO010000121.1 GCA_014380605.1 Fimbriimonadaceae bacterium
CCAACCATTTTCACATGTGGACCCACTATCTACCAGTGCCAGACCGTCGACGAAGCTAGGAAGTTCGTCAAGGAGCAATCGGAAGCTGGATACGACGGGATCAAGATCTACAACGATGTGTCGGCAGAAGCGTTTGAGGCGCTTACCGAATCAGCCAGACAAAGCGGAATGATGACCGTCGGGCACATTCCAAGATCAGCGGGGCTCAAAGGAGTCTTGCAGGCGAGAATGCCGATCGCGCACGCCGAGGAGCTTATGTACACTTACTTGAGCCCCTACTTCGGCAAGCCTAAGGCCGAGTTTGCGGTGGCGGTGAAAGAGGCGGCAAGGATGACGGTTGCGGCCAAGGTTCCGCTCACTGCCACCCTAGTGACCTACGATCACATTTGGCGACAGGCAACCGACCTTCCCAAGTTATTAAGCCGTGCGGAGACGAAGTTCCTGCCGTCGTGGGAGCTTAAGGGCTGGCAACCAGGGCGCAACACCTATGAGACAAGATTCAAAGATCCCAAAGCTCAAACAGCGCTGGTTAGCCGACTTCAGATTCAAAAGGACCTGATAGCGGAAATCCACCGGCTTGGGGGAACTATCGTGGTAGGTACCGACTCAATGTGTCCTGGAGTCGTGCCCGGGTTTTCCGTTCCAGAAGAGGTCGCAAACTTGGCAAGCGCGGGGTTCTCTCCTTATGAAGCTCTGCGGGCGGCGACGCTTGACCCCGCACAAGTTCTTCGCCAGGCGAAGGAGTTTGGCTCCGTTTCAGTGGGGAAGCGAGCCGATTTGCTACTCTTGGATGCCAATCCGTTGGTCGATTTATCGAACCTACGACGTCGTCGTGGAGTAATGGCGAGAGGACGTTGGCATTCGGAAACGGTTCTGCAACAACGTCTTGCAGAGACGCCTCGGCAGTATGATGCTTCGTTTGCGAAAGCCCTCAATCTGTTACAAAACGATCCGTCGGCATTGTCCAGCTATCTGAATCAAAACGATCCGATGAAACGGATGACCAATCAACTCTTTTTGGAGACGCTAAAGAAAGGGACTGATGGAGGGTTCGCCAGGCTCTTAGAGCGAATCAAGATTCAAGATCCAAAGAACCCGATGGGGGCTGAAGAGTTCGTCAACGACTTGGGCTACTCACTTCTGAAAACGGAGAAGGAGATCGACATGGCGATCTCCATTTTTGGGGCGAATGTGCAGTTCAACCCGAAGTCGCCCAATGCGCTCGACAGTTTGGCGGAAGCATATCTAGACAAAGGCGACAAGGCGAAGGCGATCGAGCTTTACAAGAAAGCAATCGAAATCGATCCGACTTTTCAGAATGCGAAAATCATGCTGAAGAAGTTGGGCGGATAGCGAGTTACGACCAGAGTAGTCCGGGGCTTTTTACAGCGGCAAACAACCGACCGTGCTGGCTACAATCAATACATGCGTGCGGTGGTAACCGGTGGGGCGGGATTCTTGGGATCTCATTTGACGGATCGATTGCTTCGGGAAGGCTGGGACGTCCTGATCATCGACAACTTGATTACGGGCTCGACCGATAACATTTCCCACCATTCCGGCAACGAGCGGCTGAAGTTCATCAAGCAGGACGTCACGGAATATCTCTTCGTCGACGGTGAGGTGGATTTCATCTTCCACTTTGCAAGCCCTGCATCGCCGATCGACTTTATCAGGATGCCAATCCCCGTGCTGAAAGTTGGCGCTCTAGGAACTCACAAGGCCCTGGGGCTGGCGAAAGCCAAGAACGCCAAGTTCATGCTCGCTTCGACTAGCGAGGTTTACGGTGACCCGCTGGTGAGCCCCCAGCCCGAAACTTATTGGGGCAACGTGAATCCGATCGGTCCCCGAGGCGTGTATGACGAGGCGAAGCGATATGCAGAGGCAATGACGATGGCCTACCACCACTTCCATGGCTTGGACACTCGAATCGTCCGCTTCTTTAACACGTACGGTCCCCGAATGAGGCTGGACGATGGGCGGGTGGTGCCTAACTTCCTCGCTCAAGCTCTCACCGGAAAGCCGATCACGATCTATGGGGATGGCTCCCAGACGCGGTCGTTCGGATATGTCGAGGACATCGTCGAGGGGGTTTGGCGGTTGGCAAATGCCGACTTCCACGAGCCCGTCAACATCGGAACCGAGGATGAGCACACAGTTTTGGAGTTTGCGAAGATCGTACTGGAGGTCACGGGATCGAAGAGCGCTATCGAATTCATGCCGGCGCTTCCGGATGATCCCAAACAACGTCGTCCAGACCTAACTCGAAATCAACAGGTTCTTAACAAATGGTCGCCCAACGTCATTTTGAAGGATGGACTCAAGAGAACCGCCGACTATTTTCAAGGTCGATTGGACTTGCGAGCTTCAGTTTCGTGATTGCGATCCTTCCTGCGGCCGGGAAGGGTACGCGAATGTCCGGGTTAACGGCGGGCGGTTCAAAGGAACTTCTGCCGGTTTCGGGGCGACCCGTGTTCGGGTGGGCGGTGGCGGAGGCGGAAGAAGCTCTGGTCGACCGGATCGTCGCCATATCAAGTCCAGATAAAGAGGACCTCAACGAGTTCCTTCAGAATCAGCCGACCAAAATCGAGACTGCCATGCAGTTCGTCCCGGATGGATTGGCACCCGCGATTGCTCTGGCTGGGTCCCACGACTCGGCGCTCGTCATCTTGCCCGATACACTCTTCTATCCCAAAATGCCCAGCGTTCGGATTGCAAGAGCCCTGTCTGAAGGCTTTGATATCGTCGTCCTGACGGAGCGGGTCGATGAGTCCGCTGTATCAAGCTACGGCATCGTAGAGGCGGACGCCAACGGAGGAATTCTCCATCTGCTTGAAAAACCTGCACCCTCTGCGACCAAGAGTCGCAACGCAGTGGCTGGGCGGTACGGGCTTAGCGAGCGGATGATGGAGTTTCTGAGCGAAGCTCTGTACTCTCTGAGCGACGAAAACGAGGAAATCGCGCTGACTCCGATCCTCAATCTGGCCATTAAGAACGACTTTCATGCGATCGCCTTGGCGGTGTCGCCGGATGAGCAAAGATTCGATTGCGGCAGCCCGGAGGGCTATCGCGCGGCTTGCGAGGCCATTCAGTGAGGGTCATCGAAGCATCTGCGCCGGGTCGGTGTGGAATTGTGGGGAACCCCAGCGATATCTATGGCGGAGTGGTGCTGTCCTGCTCAACCCCAGCCCGGGCAAAGTGCCGAATAACCCTCGGTGGGCCAACCCAACTGCCCGCTGACCCAACCATTTGGAACGCCGTCACCGCAAGGTTTCCGCTCGACAGCGCTCAAGTTGAGTGGCAGTCGGACATCCCTCGGTCTAGCGGCCTGGCGGGATCGACCGCTTTGTTAGCGGCAACCTTGGCATGCGTGATAACGGCTCGGAGTGAATCGCTCAGCCTGCGTAGCCGGATCGATCGTTCTCGGATGGCAGAGCTGGTTCGCGACATCGAGAAGAATGAAATGGGGGTGCAGTGCGGCTTTCAAGATGCCTACATGTCGGTGTACGGCGGATTGCAGAGAATGGAGTTCTCCGGCAAGAGCCCGGAAAAGGTCGGGCCTCATGCCACTCTTGAAAACTTGGACAGCGAGCTACCTTTTCTCCTTGTGACTACTGGAGTGGAAAGGTTGAGCGGCTCGGTTCACGGTCCGGTTATCCAGCGATGGTTGGCTGGAGACATCGATGTCAAGAAATCGGTCCGAGAGATCATTCAAATCGGAGCCCAAGGAGCGGCGGCGCTGATTCGTTGGGATCTCCAGTCATTTCTCACCTGTTAATGCGGTTGTTATTCAAAGACGATCCGCACTTGCGGTAAGCCAATGCATGTCGA
>JACMJO010000122.1 GCA_014380605.1 Fimbriimonadaceae bacterium
ATGCTTGCCGCACCGGTGGTGGGCATCATCACCCCAGAGTCGGCGAGGAACGCCCGCCGTTCTTCTGGTGGCAAGGGCCGGATGGCGCTCGGGTTCTGGTGAACCGAGAAACCACTTGGTACAACAGCTACGTCAACATCGGCGAGAACTACGCCCTGCCGATGGTCGCATTTTGCAAGCAGACTGGCCTCAAGGACTGGTTGGACGTCTATGGAATCGGCAACCACGGCGGTGGTCCGACTCGCGTGGAAATCGAATACTTCCTGGAATCCCGGGAGTGGCCTTGCTGGCCCACCGTCAAGTTCTCCACCGCCCAAGGCTGGTTCCGAACGGCTGAGAAGTATATAGCTGAGAACAAGCTGGACATCCCTGTAATCGACCATGAGCTGAACTACGAATTCACGGGGTGCTACACCTCCCAAAGCGCCATCAAAAAAGCGAATCGATTTGGGGAGAACTATTGCGTGGAGGCTGAAGGACTTCAGGCAATCGGAAGTAGCATCGGCTTCCAGCCGGTGTGTACTGAGTCCATCTTGGGCTCAGATGGCGCTACCCACGACCAAGATGGTCGTGGAACGCATCGGCTAGAAGGCAATGCTACGCTCCGGGAGGCTTGGATCAACGTCCTCTTCAACCAGTTCCACGACATCCTCCCCGGCTCGGGAGTCGCTGCCACCCGGGACCACGCTCTTGGCCTCTTCCAAGAGACCGGCGCGATTACGGGAGCCATCAAACAAGCGGTTCTGGGAGAGATTGGACGGCGAGTCAACTCTGCCCAGCTTTTGCCCGACACGCCCGAAGCCAACGAAGAGCGGGAGCTTATGAAACAGGGCAGGGCCAACACGCCGTTCGTAGCCGGAGCTGGGCACAACGCCTGGTTCAGCGGCATCTCGACGACCGCCGGCGGTGGACGTCGGTTCCTGGCCCACGTCGTCTACAACCCTTGCGCCTGGCCCCGTACCGAGATCGTCGAGGCGGTTCTCTACGACATCGACATGGACCCCGAGCTTCTTGTGGCTAGAGATGAAACCGGCAAGAACTACCCGACGATGGTCACGTCGAGGCCGGGGCAAGAGTGGGCCTGGGATCACAAGGCTACGCGGGTCGTATTCATTGCGAAAGACGTACCCGCCATGGGTTACAAGACCTTCCTGATCTGCGAAGGAGACGCCGATGCCGACGTTCCTCTGGTCAAACCGGGCCAGAACGAGCGGTTTGAGACTCCGCACCTAAGGCTCCAATTCGATCGCTACAGCGCGGGGATGCTTCAGATCGAAAAGCCTGACGGCACGGACATGTCGCTCTATGGCGCCGATTTTGGCTCATGGAACTATGTGATCGAGAATTCCAGGGGCATGACGTCCTGGGTTTTGGGCGATCTTAGCAACGAGCAACAGCTCAAGGCTTCGGGAGTCCAAGTGCGGGGCGATGTTCGGAACGAAGGCAACGATACGCCGCTCGGGAGTCGATTCGCCTACACCATCAAGAGAAATCTGAGGGTGGCGGATACCAAGAGCCAGGTGGACTTGACCGCCTTGGTCCACGGGCTTGCTCCTCGAATCGACTTCGAGGCAAGCATCGACTGGCGAGAGATTGGAAGCGACGAGGATGGCATCCCCGGCCTCTACATCGAGTTCGACGACGACGGAGACAACTCGGAGGATCGCATTTTTGAGACGCCTTTTGGTTCCGTTCGGCGGCCCGCCTATGAGGATCGAGAGGTTCCGACGCTCCGCTATGCCAGCTTTGGCGATGGGCGGATCACCGTCTTTCAGGATTGCAAGTATGGCCATCAAATTCGCAACGGTTCTGTGAGTACCCGGGTTGTCCGCTCGAGCTTCGATCCCGACCACGCCCCCGAAGTAGCGAAGTCGACCTTGCGCTATTCGATTGTGTTCCACAAGGAAACTCCAACTCCTGCCGAACTGACCCGCATCGGAGCCGCCTGGAACCATCCCCTCATCGTGGTGGCGGCAACACTTCAGGAAGGCGATCTGCCTGCATCGAAGTCGTTCGTTGAAGTTAAGTCAGAAGGCATAGTCCTGACGACCGTGAAATCCGCCGAGGATGGGAACGGCTTGATCGTGCGGTTGGTGGAGTACGACGGGCAGGACTCAGAGGCGGAGGTTGTCTTGGCACCCGAGATGGTCGAGGGCTTCACGAAGGCAGAGTTGTGCGATCTGATGGAGCGAGCCACCGGCGAGAGTGCCACTCTGAATGGCACGGTGGTGATCGCAAGGATAAAGGCCAATTCCTTTGTAACGGTACGGCTAAGCTAGCAAAAGACTCGGGCGGCATTCTTTGTGTCTTGGTGCCTTGGTGGTTCAAACAAGTCACCCTCTCACCCAACTCACCCCATCACCTCCATCTTCCCCGACCGGAGGTACCCTCTAAGCTTCCATGACCGTTCGCGAACTGCGTGAAAAGTATCTGAGATTCTTCGAATCCAAGGGGCATTCCATCTATCCCTCGGGTTCGCTCATCCCTGTCGACGTGACAGGAAGACTCGACGAGAGCCTCCTTTTCAACGGCGCCGGCATGATACAGTTCAAGCCCTACTTCCGAGGCGTCGCCACCCCCGAGAACAAGCGCCTGACCACCGCCCAAAAATGCGTTCGCACGGGCGACATCGACGAAGTCGGCAACCTCAGCCACCTCACGTTCTTCGAGATGATGGGCAACTTCTCGTTTGGCGACTACTTCAAGAAGGAAGCGATCGCCTACTCCTGGGAATTCCTCACCTCTAAAGAGTGGCTCGGCCTGGACCCCAACCGACTCAGCTTTACGGTCTTTGAAGAGGACGATGAGCCCTACCAAGAGTGGCTCAAGCACTTTGCGACGGTCGGCATCGATGGCCAGTACCGTGTTTTCCGCTTAGGCGAAGAGACCAACTATTGGCCTGCCGGAGCCTTCTCCAATGGCCCCCCCGGCCCCTGCGGCCCGAACTCGGAGATGTTCTACTGGACGGCAAGCGCGCCTCCTCCGGGCGAAGGCTATACACGTGAAGACTGGCTGGCTGATGATGAGTCAAAGAATTGGCTGGAAATCTGGAACGACGTCTTCATCCAATACGAATGGCAAGGTGTTCTTAAGAATCCAGATCGGCCATCCGACGGCTATGAGAAGACCGGCATGCCGCCACTTCCATTCCAATCCATCGACACCGGCATGGGTCTGGAACGCACAGCGGCGGTTCTCGGTGGGTTCAAGAGCGTGTATGACACAGACGCGTTCCAGGCAATTCTGCGGAAGATCGAGGAGATCGGTAAAGGGGAAGGTGTAAAGGGGAAGGATGAGAACGCATCTACCCCTCACCCATTACGCCTTACGCCTTACGCGTATGGTTCCGACGACTCCAAAGACACGGCCGCCCGCATCATCGCCGACCACATCCGCACCGCCTGCTTCTGCATCGCCGACGGTGTTCTTCCCGCAAATTCG
>JACMJO010000123.1 GCA_014380605.1 Fimbriimonadaceae bacterium
CCTCGCCGCCGTTGGCGTTGCGTTTGTGTGGTACGCGCTTGGCTTCTACATCATGCTCTTCGGGGCTGGCCTCAAACAGATTCCCGACGAAGTCAATGAAGCCGCCCATCTCGACGGCTCTGGCGGGTTGCACAAGTTCCGGACCATCACCTGGCCGCTCCTCTGGTCGGTCAAGCGAATAGCGACCATATACATCGTGATCAACGTCCTGAACATCTTCGCGTTGGTCTGGGTTATGACCGGGGGTGGCCCCAACCGGGCTACCGAGACTCTGCTCACGCTACTCTACAAGAGCGCGTTTGGCGAGTCGCAGTTTGGATATGGCACCAGCGTCGCGGTGATGAACTTCGTCCTCGCCATGGTCCTGGCCGCGATCCTGATGTTCGTTTTTCGCAAGAATCCCGAGGAGCGAAGATCGTGAAGAGGCTCCTAACCTTTCTCGGTCTGGGCCTGTTCGCTCTGACCATCCTCGTCCCCCTGTTATGGGTGATTATCAGCTCACTGAAGGGAAACGCGGAGATATTCAAGACTCCCTGGGGCCTGCCAACCGATCCCCAGTGGCAGAACTACACGAATGCCTGGACGAAGGAAGGAATTGGCGGATCGCTCTGGAACACCACCGTCGTCACCCTACTCACACTCCTGTTCCTCGTCCCCATTGGCGCGATGGCAGCTTACATCTTTGCCAAGTATCCATTCCGGGGAAGCAAGGCGCTGTTTGGTGCATTCCTGGGCGGGATGATGTTTCCGAATTTCCTCATCGTCATCCCGCTTTACTTCCTGCTTCAAAGCATGTCTCTGTACGACACGCTTACGGGCTTGACCATCGCCTATGTCGCCTACTCCCTGTCTTTCACCATCTTCGTGCTGACTGGCTTCTTCCGGGCACTCCCCAACGAACTCGCCGAAGCCGCCCAGTTGGATGGGTGTGGGCACTATTCGACCTTCAGCCGAATCATGCTTCCGCTCGCCAAGCCAGGCCTGATCGTCGTCGGCATCTTCAATGCGATCGGCCTTTGGAACGAGTACCCGCTCGCCAAGGTCTTGCTGAATTCGAATGAGAAGCGAACCTTGCCCCTTACCGTCGTCGACATGGCAACCGCCCAGCAGTACTCATCCGATTGGGGCGCATTGTTTGCCGGACTGGTCATCGTGATGCTCCCCGTCATGGCCGTTTACTGGATCTTCCGAGATCGAATCCACGAGACAATGCTTGCGGGCGCCATCAAGTAGGTGCGGGAGTCCTTTAGCCCAACTTTAGCAAAACCCGCTAGACTTGATCAGCCATGCTTTTGAAGTCGATTAACTACTGGTCTTTTCCTGGTGGACTAGAATCCACACTGTGCCCGTTTGAGGCCATCAAACTCGCCAAGGAGCATGGGTATGAAGCGATCGAACTTTGCCTCGGCGATGGGCCTGAAATGGGCCTGGACACGACTGAAGAGTCTTGCGGAAAGCTGATTCAAGCGGCGAAGGACTTCGGCATTAGCATCCCCAGTGTGGCAAGTGGCACCTACTGGAGCCGAGCCCTAGGCGATGCGACTCCAGAATCCCGTGCCCATGCGAAGGACACCTTGGAAAAGATGCTCCAAATCACCAGTTGGCTGGGCGCCAAGACCCTCCTCACGATTCCCGGCGCGGTCGATGTGTTCTTCCTTCCCGATCGAGAAAAGCTCCCCTATGAGCATGTCTACAAGTATGCCACCGAGGGCATCAGGGCGGTCCTCCCAACTGCAGAAAGGTGCCAAGTCCGGATGGGAATTGAAAACGTCTGGAATAAGTTCCTACTGAGCCCGCAAGAGGTGGCAGGATTCATCGACCAGTTCGAATCGCCTTGGGTTGGAGCTTACGTCGACGTAGCCAACCTTATGCCGTTCGGACATCCAGCGGACTGGCTAAGGCACCTGGGCAAGCGCGTCGTCGGAATCCACTTCAAAGACTTCCGGCGAAGCGTTGGTACGGCCGATGGGTTTGTGGACTTGCTCGAAGGCGATGTCCCTTGGCCGGAAGTAATGGCCGCCATCAAGGAGATTGGCTACGAAGGCCCTATAGCCGCGGAGATGATTCCTGGCTACCAGCACTACCCGATGGTCCGCATCGCGAACACTTCAAACGCCATGGACGCCATTCTCGGGAGATAGCACGAAGACCATTCATTTGAAGGTGACAAATGCGACCGCCTTCTTGAAGAGGTCGCTCTTGGGGTCCGAATAGGCGCGAACAACCCCGTCATGACTTAGTTGACCGGGGTCGTGGGAATCCAACTCTACTCCCGCTTTCGATAGGTGGTTCATGAAGTCTTTTGTCTGGGCCATGTCAACCAACTCGTCGCCTTTGGCATGGACCAACAACCAGCGGGACTTGAGTTCGATCGGAAGCCGGGTCGGCGAAGCGGCAGCCCACTTGTCATCTTTGCCAAAGGCCTTCTCGATAAACCAGTTTCGGTAGGTGGGCCAGACCTTGATGAGATTTTGAATGTCGTAGATTCCTTCTAGTCCGATAAACCCTTTTGGTAGCTGATCCTTTGTCATCCCTGCTTTCTCCAACAGTTTTGGCATTGCGGCCAAGAGGCCGCAGACATGTGCTCCTGCCGAGTGTCCCATCACAAAGATTCGTTTGGGATCGTAGCCTTGGGCATATTTGGCAAGATGCCCTAGTGCTAAGGCCACATCTTCGACATGGGCGGGATGCTGTACCGTAGGAGAAAGTCGATAGTTGACGACTGCACTGACGATCCCGGCGTTCGCAAAGGCATTGCCCAATGCCGCGTAGTCGCGTTTATCTCCCGACTGCCATGCCCCGCCGTGCACAAAGACGAGGAGCGGTGGCGAAACGGTCGGGTTCGCGGTTGGCGCGTAGATGTCGTACGTCTGGTCTGGGCCGCCGTTTTCAACGTAGGCGATGTCTTTCCGCACTGAAACATCCAACTGTTGAGATTGCCCCATCGCCATCGCCTCCGGTTGGTCTCCGCCTTTGCCGCAAGCCAGGGTAGTGAGCAAAGACACGATCCAGATCAAATAGCGGCAAGGAATCATATCGAGCCTTAGTATCGAACAAACTTGAGCCCATGTCCGACCTTTCTGCTCTCATAGATGCTCGCCGCGCCAAAACCGCCAATGCCTGGGGATTGTCCAACGAGATCGTCTTGATCGGTTGTGGTACTCCCATCGGGCTCCCCGGCGGAGCCGACCAGTGCTATGAGTTCCGACCTCACACCGAGTATCAGTGGCTCACTGAGGAGAGGCGTCCAGGAAGCGTTCTGGCCTTTGATCCTCAGGAAGGGTGGACTCGATTCACACCCGCCGTTACGGAATTGGAGCGAGTATGGGACGGGGTCGCCGAAGATCCAGAGGGTCCTTATCTGGACGACCTTAAGTCTTGGCTAGAGGCTCGAGCGGGGAGAAAGACGGCATTCCTCGGAAGCGTGACTCAGGATGTGAAGGTTGACCATGACCTCACCGATCACCTCCGCAAGGGATTGTTCCAAGTAAGGCGGCCGAAAGATGAATTTGAGCTATGGCTGATGCGACGAGCCGCGGTCGCTACAAAGGCGGGCCACGATGCGGCAAGAGCGTTCATCAAACCGGGGGTTTCCGAGCGGGAAATCCAGATTGAACTCGAAGCGGCGTTCGGACGAGCTGGCGCGTCTCGGCCAGGCTACCACTCCATCGTTGGCACCGGGCCGAACTCGGTCGTGTTCCATTTCACACCATCGGCTCGCAAGGTCAAGTCCGGCGACTTGGTCCTCATCGACGCGGGGGCGGAGGTCGATGGCTACGTGATCGACGTGACCCGTACCTACCCGGCAGAGGGCCGATTCACGTCGGACCAGCAGGCGATGTACGACGTGCTCCTCGATGCCGAGCGGAGGGCATGCGACCGGTGCGTCGTGGGCCAGGAGTGGCTAGAGTTCCACACGCTATGCGCCCTCGACCTGGCCCGTGGCCTCATCGACTTGAAGGTTCTCACGGGTTCGCCCGAATCGGCAGTGGAATCGGAAGCTATCGCCATGTTCCTTCCTCATGGGATTGGGCACATGGTAGGTCTAGGTGTGCGCGACGCTAGTGGAGCCGCCGAAGGCCGTACGGGAGAGAATAAGGCCGCCGGGGTCCGGGTTCGTTGCGATCTGCCGATGGATGTAGGTTATGTGATGACTGTGGAGCCCGGCCTCTACTTCATCCCCGCGATCCTGAACGATTCCCAAAGGCGCGAGAAGTTTGCCAACGAGGTGAACTGGGCAACGGTTGATCGCCATATCGGACTTGGCGGCATGCGGATCGAGGACAACATCTTGATCACGGCGGGCGCTCCCGTCAATCTAACATCAGAGATTCACGCGTAGCTACTGCGCCATGACTTCGGCAAGAAGGAGCTTCTCGGGATCGACGGCGCGTTCCGTGCTCAGCACATAGCTCAGCGGATGGCTGACTAGCTTGGAGCCGTCTACGCCAACCATTTCGCCCTTAAACCCGCTGATGAGCCGATTCGTCGCAAACGCTCCAAGACGTAAAGCGAGGACGCGATCAAAGGCAGTGGGAGACCCGCCTCGCTGCATGTGCCCCAGCACCAGATTCCTGGCTTCGAATCCCGTGTTCTTCTGGATAAAGTCCTTAATCTCCCCTGCCTTGGCCGCGCCCTCGGCTACGACGATAATCGAACTTCGTTTTCCCTTATCCGCAGATGCTCGAAGTTGATCGCAAATCTCAAGGAGGGAATACGGAATCTCTGGAATCAAGACCGCTTCGGCTCCGCCCGCGAGCGCGGCTTCCAATGCGATAAAACCATTCCTTCGACCCATAACCTCGATCACAAACACACGCTCATGCGAATAGGCCGTGTCACGAACCCGGTCGATTGCGTCCAGAGCGGTGTTGACCGCGGTGTCGAATCCAATCGAGAAATCCGTGCCAGAGATGTCGTTGTCGATTGATCCCGGAACGCCCATCAAGGGGAACTCGAACTCGTCGTGGAGTCTGAGAGCACCGGTCAGCGATCCATCCCCGCCAATGACCACCATGCCTTGGCATCCATTCTGATGGAGGACTTCGATCGCTTTTTCGCGCCCGGACTTCTCCATGAACTCCTTGCTCCGAGCGGTTCGCAGAATGGTGCCCCCAAAGGTGATGATGCCGCCGACGGATTTCGAATCGAGAACGGTTGCCTCGTTCTTGATGACGCCTTCATAGCCGTGGTGGAAGCCAACGACGGTGACGCCACGGCCAATTGCCGCTCGGACAACGGCGCGAATGGCCGCATTCATTCCGGGTGCGTCTCCTCCGCTCGTGATAATTCCAATCCTATCCATGGGTTCGTTGCCGACTGTCCTAGGCAAGCCTGATTATGCCAAATCCATCGCTCATAATCCCTGTTGAGCTAATCCATGTCCCTTTCTTCGCTAAGTCGGCCCGTTTCCACCCTGATGAGGCCGACGTTTCTCGTCCCGAAAGAGACGACGCTTGGCGGAGTCGCATCGAAGCTGCGAGAAAACTCATCTGGCTTAGTTCCAATTGTGGATGAAGGAAACCTGATCGGGGTCGTGGATGAGAAATCCTTGGCGGCCGCCGTCGCATTGGGAGCCTCCCACACGGATGGCGTGGAGATCGCTTTTCATCCCGACCCGCCGGTAATCCGATTGTATGAGTCGGGAGCGGAGGCGCTACGAGTTTTCGAGCGGCTTGGCTTGGGCAGTCTGATCGTCGTCGATGACAACAATCGCGTCGTCGGCGTCCTCCGAGCTTCTGATCTGGTCGATGCTCCGGACGTAACGCTTCGGCCACAGCTTATCGGGGGGATGGCAACTCCGTTTGGCGTCTATCTGACCTCGGGAGCAACCAGCGGAGGAGCCAAAGGCTGGGCGCTTGTTGCCACCGGCGCATTGCTGTTTTCAATTCTTTCGACGGTTAGCATCCTCTGTTCCTATCTGTATCTTTGGCTCGTCCAGATCGGATGGCCGATTGTTACCGCCGATGCGTTTACGAACTTTCTTGTAATCGCCTTGTTCGCCGCTAGCTTTAGGTTGCTTCCGATCTCAGGAACCCACGCCGCTGAGCATATGGTCGTGCATACGATCGAGCGGGGAGAACCGTTGATCCCGAGCGTTGTGAAACGGATGCCGAGGGTTCATCCTCGCTGTGGGACTAACCTTGCGGTGGGCGCATCGCTTTACCTCAGCGTGGCGACGACAAAGGCCATCCCAGATGATAACTTGCGCCTGTTGTTCGCCTTGGTCGTGACCCTCGTCCTATGGCGAAGAATTGGTTCTTGGGTTCAATATTGGATCACCACTCGACCGCCCACCGATAAACAGATCGAGTCTGCCATCCGCGCCGCCAAGGAGTTGCTCGAACGCCAGAGCAAGCTAAAAACCGTCGGCGTGAGTATCCCAACCCGCTTATGGTCCAGCGGGATGTTCCATGTGATGGCAGGCGCCGCGCTCGTTGTCGGATTGCTGACGAGTATTTCCGCTCTCTTCCCGAAGTGGAATTTGCCCTTTTAGGGGTATCCTCTAGGTTCTGTGCAAACGCTCTATGTAATTCTGATCGGGCTTGGCGTTGTTATCGCCCTCGTGTTCTCTGCGCTCGTGTTTATCACGGGCAAGGGTGATGCGATGTCTGGTGGAGGAAGCGTTCGCACGACATTCAAAGGAAAGGCTAGCTTCGACGACTTTATGTCTCGCCTTACGCTTTACCTTGGGATTGGCTTCATGGGACTGATGCTTATCATCGACGTTATCGGCCACCACGCCGTCAACTCGGCTCCCAAATAGCCTAAACCCCGACCGCTTCCCGCGCCGGAATCTTCGCCAATGCCTGGGCGATGTCCTCGATGAGGTCGTCTTTGTCTTCGATCCCTACGCTGAGGCGGATAAGCGTCGCCGGAATTCCCTTGGCAACCCTTTGCTCCTCTGTCATCGTGGCGTGCGACATCAAAGGGGGGTATCCAATCAAAGATTCGACACCCCCAAGAGACTCGGCCAGAAGGAAGATGCTACAGCCTTCCGCGAACGTACACGCATCCTCGCCGGTGCCCTTGACCTCGAATGAGACCATTCCGCCGAAGTCCTTCATCTGCTTCTTGGCGAGTTCGTAGTCTGGGTGCGAAGGCAGGCCGGGGAAGTGGACCTTGGCGACTTTGGGGTGATCCTCCAGGTACTGAGCCACCGCTAGGGCGTTCTCGCAATGCTGTTTCATGCGCACCGCGAGGGTTTTCAGCCCTCGGACAGTCAGCCAACAGTCGAAGGGACTTGGCACGGCGCCAACGGTCTTGCTGTACTCGAACATCTGATCGTGAATCTCTTGGCTATTCGTGATCAGGGCCCCGCCGATGACGTCGCTGTGCCCGCTGATGTACTTTGTAGTGGAGTGAACCACGATGTCGATGCCCATATCGAGTGGGTTTTGAAGGTATGGCGATGCAAACGTGTTGTCAAAGACGCTGATAAGCCCATTTCGCTTCGCCACCGATGCGATGCCGGCAATATCCATCACGCTCAAATTGGGATTGGTCGGACCTTCGAAGATGATCATCTTCGTATTGGGTCGAATATGCCCCTCGATGCTGTTTGGGTCTTTCGTGCAGATATCGGTGACTTGGATTCCGTATCTGGGCAAGAGCTTCTCGGCGACCCGGAACGTTCCACCATAGATGTCGCTCGCCATTAGCAAGTGGTCGCCCGACTGCAATAAGCTGAAGGCGCCCATGATCGATGCCATGCCGCTGGCAAAGACGGTGCAATGCTTGCCGTTCTCTAGGCTGGCAATGATTTGCTCCAGGGTTTGGCGATTTGGATTCTGACAGCGGGTGTAGTCGATATCGGGGATATCGGACAGGCTCTTCCATCCAAATGTCGCCGACTGGTAAAGCGGCTGAATAACGGCGCGATGATCCTGGTCCAAGTCCTGGCCAACGCGAATAGGCTTAGTGGCGAAACGCATAACGACAGATGATACGTTCGGAAAGCCGTCTGGCCTGTAGAATCTGAACCTAAGCCTCACGTTATTCGGCAATTACCGCCGATAGGCTAACAGCATAAAGGGCGATGAATGCGTCAAGGGGAGAGCAATCCGCATCCAAACGCCCCGATGGTACGACGTTGGAACACCCGGTCCGGTTTACTAAACCCGTATTTCTACCTGCAAAAATTTACTGTCAGCCAAAATGCCTACAGGCTCAACCGAGACATTCACGGGCTGATAGCGTAGATTATTGTTGTCGCTCGCGAAGCGGCACGCAAAAACGAAGATCTTAGGGCCGTCCTGGACCATTAACAAGGGGAGAGCTAGTTCGTTACGACACGGCGAATATTGCTCGGACAGGAGGCCCATTTTTTTGCCTGGGGCTATCACATCTGGACCGAAGAAATTTGAGTTGAAGCGGCTTTATTGAGTCTAAAGTTGTCCATAGCTCGTTTCCCATGCATGGGCTAACAGAGACCTATTAAGAGACCACTCCGGATTTCCGCATCAATTCACGACGGGCATTAACTCAGGAGGTAGGGCCAGGATAATATACATGTACTGCACGCTTAAATTTTAGGCGTCAATCGACAGGAAGGCATGACAATGACACGCGTCCGAATTGAGGGCTTTACCATCTCGCTTGACGGATACGGAGCTGGTCCGAATCAGGACATCAAGAATCCGCTCGGCGTGGGTGGGACAGATTTGCACCAGTGGTTAGTCCCGACACGCACGATGCA
>JACMJO010000124.1 GCA_014380605.1 Fimbriimonadaceae bacterium
CTGCGTCACGGACGTGAAGCCGCAGTGCGAACCCGGCCCTAACGAGGTGCGCGACGAGAATGGCAAGTGCGTCTGCAAGCGTGGCTACGAGCGCAATGCGCGCGGGCAGTGCGTAGAGCCGACGAACCCTGCCGACGAGTGCCGGAAGAAGGGCTGGACATGGACTGGCAAGCGTTGGACGAGCTCGCCGCCAACGCCATCGACCGAACCAAAGACCTTTTCCAAACCCCCGTTTTGTTAAGCATGGAGGGCAAGTCTCCCCTCGTCCTAGTTGACGGCGTGCTCCTGGAGCAGGTTTTTGTGAACCTGTTGGAAAACGCTTCGAAGCATGGAGGCAATACCGTCGCTGCCAAAATGACCATTCGCGCAGAAGCCACGATGGCGACCGTGCAGGTCGACAACGATGGTCCAGGAATACCCCCCGACCAAGTCGCAACCATCTTTGACCGCTTCCAACACGACGCAAAGAAGTCGGGCATTGGCCTAGGCCTCGCCATCTGCAAAGCCGCCGTGGAGGCGCATCAAGGCAGGATTTGGGCCGCCAATATTCAGCCTCACGGGGTGAGATTCACCGTTGAGCTGCCCCTCGGCAAGGAGCCCGAGATTGCCTGAACCCCTGAAACTCGTCGTGATCGAAGATGAGGCCCCTATCCGCAAATTCCTGCGGGCAAGTTTCTCCGAGGAAGATGCTTCCATTTACGAAGCAACGACCGGAGAGGATGGGATCAGAGCCGTGGCCCATCGCAATCCCACCATCGTCCTCCTCGATCTTGGCCTGCCCGACATCGACGGCCTGGAGGTGGTGCGACGACTCCGCGAGTGGACGCAAGTCCCGATCATCGTCATCTCAGCCCGAGGCAAGGAGCAGGACAAGGTTTCAGCGCTCGACCTGGGCGCCGACGACTACCTGACCAAGCCATTCTCCATCGGGGAGCTCATGGCAAGGGTCCGAGTCGCCCTTCGCCACGCAAAACGAGACGACCTCGAAGCCCCGCCAACCATCGAAATTGGCGATCTGAAAATCGACCTTGGCGCCAGAATCGTGACCCTCACCGGACAAGAGGTTCGCCTGACCGCGATCGAATACAAGCTGTTGGCTATCCTGGCGAGGCATTCCGGAAAAGTCATCACCCAAAAGCAGATGCTGAATGAAGTTTGGGGCCCGGCCTATGAAGATTCAACCCACACCCTCCGAGTCCACATGGCCAACCTCCGCCAAAAGATCGAACCCGAGCCAACCCAAACCAAGTTCATCCGAACCGAGACCGGAGTCGGCTACCGGCTGATGGAATCGGAGTAAGAACCCAAACCCGTACGCCCGGATGATCCTGCCGCAAAGCCATAATGCCGTAACGCCACCTGCTAGTCGCCAACCGCCAACCGCTAACCGCTAACCGCTAACCGCTTACCGTCATGACCCTCTCCCCCATCGGCCACGTCCGCTGCAACAAGCAGCTCAAGTTTGAGACCCCCCACCAGCCAAGCTCCGAGCCCGGCGAGACCAACCTGGTTGAACTCACCCCCGGCCGACAGTTCGACCTCGCCCTCCAGGACTTGGCGGGGTTCGACCGCATCTGGCTCATCTCTTGGTTCGACCGGAACACGTCCTGGCGGCCCCGACCCCTTCCGCCGAGGGGCGCAGCCAAGCGGCGCGGCCTCTTCGCCACCCGATCCCCGCACCGCCCAAACCCCATCGGCCTAACCTGCGTCCCCCTGATCGCGGTGGAAGGGCTCACGCTCATTGTCGGGCCGCTGGACCTCGTGGACGGCACCCCCATCTTGGACATCAAACCCTACATCCGCACCGTCGATTCCTTCCCCGAGAGCAGTCTCGGATGGATCGGCGAAGTCGAGGATCGGCTCGCCAGCTCGCCCAAGTTCGAGATCGAAGTCTCCGACCTGGCAAGGCGTCAGCTCACGTGGCTCCGGGATCGCTGGCAGATCGACTTCACCGACCGCGCCTTCGGGCTCCTCCGCCAAGACCCAACCCCGCACCGCACCCGCCGAATCCTCCAGTTGGGAGATGGCCTCCACCGGATGGCCTGCGGCCCATGGCGGCTCTACTACCGCATCGAGGGGCAGACGGTGGTCGTCGAATCGGTCGGAAAAGGCTATTCCGACGAATCCCTGGCCATGGAGGGCCACGAGGAGATCACCGACCGCCAAGCCCAGATCGAGTTCGCGCAACAGGAGTTCTGAACCTCAGATAGAAAGTAGAATGCGTGAATTGACTAACGATCAAGGAGTGATCCAGGAAACCTTACGCCCATGAGCAAGACGCTTCATACGAAAGCTGAGAGCATAACCATTCACGAACTTATCACAACCTACAACATTGCCTCGGTGCCAATTTATCAGCGAAGCTACGCTTGGGACAGTGACGAGCTAGATGAGTTCTGGAGCGACCTTCAAGGTGTGGTCACAAAGGTTGAATCAACGTACTTTATTGGGTCCATCGTTCTCATCGCAAAGGCAGGAACCTCCGTGGAAATCGTGGATGGTCAGCAAAGGTTAACGACACTGTCATTGGCTCTTTGTGCCCTCCGTGATGGCTGCAAATCAGTATTAGATACAGAACGAGCGGCTATCCTTTCCGAATATCTTGGTAAAAAGGACTTTCTCAGCCTGAAGGTCGAGGCGAAACTTTCACTGAATGAAGAAAACAACGGACTTTACCGGGAGATACTGGATGAAGAAACAAACGTAGCCGAGCTTGAGCTATTTGTCAAAGACAGAAAGAAGCCAATATCCAATAGGCGCCTTGCCTTTGCTTACATTTACCTGTACAAGCAATTTGCAGACTTCACATCAACTTTCGCAGATAAGAGCAAGCTTACGGATTGCCTGTTCGCTCTTGTGAACCGAATTGAAGTAGTCCGCATACTGAGTCAAGATGATGTTTCGGCGTACACCTTATTTGAAACCTTGAACGACCGAGGAGTTGATCTGGCCCTGGCGGATTTGCTGAAGAACTATCTGTTTATGAAGTCAAGCTCCAGAATCGCGGAAGCAAAAGCTTCTTGGTCCGAGATTAGCACATTGATCGGAAGAGAAACTTTAACGCAGTTTATCCGCCATCAATGGATGAGCCGTAACGGTCTCATTAGAGAACGTGACCTATACAAAAAACTGAAGGCAAGAATAGGGACTTCAGCACAAGTAATCGAATACCTTGAGGAATTGAAGGCTGACGCCCAGGTTTACGGCGAAATAGGAAACTTATCGTCACCGGTATGGAACTCTTACACCAAATCTGAAAGAGATTCGCTCAAAGCAGTTCAAGTTTTTGGAATTAGGCAATGCTTTCCACTAATACTGGCAGCCCATTCCCTTAAAAAGCCGGCCGATCGGGAAATGGTGCTACGGTGGATGGTTTCGTTCCTCGTCCGGTACAGCATTATTGGAGAGAGAGGAACAGGAAACCTGGAGACACTTTACGCTCGGACAAGCGTGGAGGTTCGTAGTACACCATACAAATCTAGTGAGGTCAAGCGACTTTTTCACGAGCTTTACCCAAGTGACGATGAGTTCAAAGTTAATTTTACGGAAAAGACGCTTCAGAAAACCGACCTTATAAAATATATACTTGCTTCAATCGAGGATAAAAGGTCCACTGGGCTAGAAAAGATCGTAAATTCTGAAGGCCTCACAGTCGAGCACATATTGCCCAGAACTCCGGTCGCCGGTTGGGGTGCTAAGTACGCTAAGGGAAGCAAACTTCACTCCGCTTTGTTATGGCGATTAGGGAACCTGACGCTTTTGACAAGTCCGATGAATGAGGCGGTCGCTAATGATGTGTTTGCCAATAAGAAGAAGGAGTACATTAAGTCCGAGCTCGCCATAACGTCTGAACTGTCAAAGTCCGTTGCATGGCATGAAGTGACAATTGATGCTCGACAAGCAGTGTTTGCCTCCGAAGCTATCTCCATTTGGTGCATCTAGCGGGTAGCCGAGAGGATATGCCTCAAATGATCACACCATCCGCAAGGCGACTTTTTTCTGCCTCAGGACGATCATCGCCACCAGATCGGACAGCCGCTCGCTCAGTCCTGAGGCTAATCCAACCCACTACAATCCGCCATCCCGTCGGGACCCGAAATGGGCCGCGACAATTCAAGATGGCTTCGTGATGTGATCTAGGAAGCGGGCAAAAGCAACGCCACCAAGTGAGATGGCGACGAAGATGATGTTTTTCCAGAGAGTATCGATGAACATCACGCTCAAAATCGCGGCCCACGCGGTGCACCAGATGGCAGCGAAAGCGGTTAAGGCTTGCCGGTTTCGCGACTTGGACGCCAGGCACCAGAGAAGGCTCAGGCCGGTGACCATTACCCAGGCTGGAACTACGGTGACTAGTACCAGGAACTCGAGGAATGGCATGCCCTACAATACTCTCATGCGCAAGCGATGGCTTTGGATCGGAGTAGCGGCAACGGTCCTGATCCTTGCCGTCTTTGCCCTGATCCCTCCCGGACCTGATGGCCTCGATTTCATCCGCAAGTACGGTCCGAAGAGTGAAAGGCTGACATCCAGCGTTTGGTTTGCAGCAGGCAGGTCGACCACCTCTTGGCAGCGCGAATTTGTGTTCGATGCCTATCCCGTGGACCTTCAACGAGAACTTGGTCCCATTTGGATACGAAGTGGTGCCAGGAAGAAGGAGCGCTACGTACATTCGTGGTCGGGGCCGCCGCCCGACAATGCCCCACTCCGAATATGGACTTTGACCGTCTACTTGAAGAAGGATCCGCCTTGGCTGCTCCAGCAATGGTTCGCATTGTCCAATCGCATCAGAACATCACCAACCAACTCCCCGTGACGTGCTCACGAGGGACAATGAAGTGTGAGATCTCGGAGGCGATTGGTTATCGGCGTGGTTGCGATTACATTGGCTGTCGTCACCGTCGCCTGCCTATCCGCTATCGGACCAAGCTCTGAATTCGCATTCGGACCCAAACTCAACGGCCACGTTTGGGAATCAGGGTTCAACATGGATGACGGCTTTCGAACGGTCCCCCGATTGCAGTTCTGGTCGTTTACGCAAGACTATGCAACGGTTGTCGAAGAGCTTAAGCGAGAACTTGTGCCCAAGGGTTGGGTTCCCAATGCCGTTTTCGCTACCGGTAAGCCAGTACAAGAGCTCCATGGCTGGGAGTTCAATCGAGGAGGAGACCAGATTATTGCCATCGAACTCTATGAGGAGTCCCCCTATAAGTCGAGGGTGACGGTTCCCATTGAGTCGACCTGGTTTGGGCGGCTGAGAGTAACGCTCCGCGACGGGCTCTGAGGCAGACACACGTGATGGCTTTTGGCTACCGCCCGCCGGTAAAGGCTCCCTTTGGAATGAAGACTCGGTGATTGGAGAGGAACACAACCTCCACACCTTCCGGCAGCCACCTCGTTTCGGAAATCTTTCGATCATTACCGGTCATGTGAATGTCGACGCCATGGCCGTAACTCCAGTCCCCATTGCCTTGCCCCACGTTGCCGCTTTTGCCAACGAAGAATTCGACTCGATCACCTCGTTCCGCTCTCGCCTGAAGCACGTAAGGGTCGCCATGGTCGTACGTCACCGTCGAGGGTTGGGTGGATGTGTAGAACACGGGTCCTCGCTGAATCCACACCAGAAACAACCCAATGATCGTGCATGGCAGGACCAAAACCAGACCACCGATGATAAGCAGCTTCTTCGTATCCAACTTGTTTGTCCGTTCCTTCTAGGAGAGAGCTACTCTACAAGTCGCACAGAAACTATACAAGTCACCGGGAATTGTGTGCTGGGGCAGAAATGTTTCAATTCGTGGGAGCAAAGCGGCGGCCCGCCTTTCTACTTCTTGCGCCAGCCAAGCAAGGTCCAGACTCCGAGCCCTAGCATCGGCAACATCATTAACCAAAACAGCTCGTTCGCAATAAACCGGAAATCCTTGTCAAGCGTTATTGCCCAGATGTAAACGAGAATCAATAAGGCACTCAGCTTGAAGGTAATGCGTTGCCTGCGGACATACTCCTTCGAAAACCTCTCGGCAACGGAGTCATAGATCACCTCGGACAAGAAGTGCTCTGCCACAAGCACGGCGATCAGAAACAATGTCATGACGACAGTTCCGAACATTACACTCCCATCTTAGAGCTTTTTATGCCTCAACAGCGAGGAACGAGGTGTGGAGGCTAAGTCTCGCAGTTAAGCCTCCACAGTTCACCCTCTGACAACCGAGAAGCGGCAATGTGCCTCGCTGTCGAGGCAAAAAGGCTGGCCCTTTATCCGCCGGACTTTCCGCGTTTCTTCCATTCCCACGGAGCAACGGCGTCAGCCCGGCTCCATAGCCCAACCTTCGACTTGCGGGCCGCTTCCTCGGCCTTGACGAGCGTGCTCGCGTCGATGCGGAGTTCGGGATTATCGGGCAGGCGCTGCCACCACGCGTAGCCGGCGGAAACCATCCGCTCGTTCACTACGATTGGTTTCGTGAGCGTGTCCTCCGTGGACACGGAAACCCAACCCGTTCTGCCGTAGGATGAAACGACGACCGACTTATTGAGAACCATCTGCTTCAAGTATTTTTTGGCGGCGGGGCCAAAGGGTTGATCTGCCTCGGGAGCGTCCGTTCCCCACAGTTGGACGACATGACTCCCCGCGTCCTTTGTCTTCACCTTGATAAGGTCGCCATCCATCACCTCGACGACAATGCCGCTGAACACCGGATTGCGCTGGAGAGACGTAACGGGAATGGGCGACGTTGAGCACAGTAACGAGGCAAGAGAAAGCCATGGCCACATCATCTGATATTGAGACGAACTGTCTGTCGGATCGTTTCTTCCCCGGATTTCTAATGCCTCAGTAAGCGCCAACCGGTGACTTGGCCAGCCTGAAAACCAAGGGCTGAGGCTAAGATGCGCCCAGTTGCCGAAAATGAATGGGCCCAATTTTCATCTGACCTAGTTGACAAAACGCCGTTTCAAAGCCTTATAGGTATGAAGCAAATCTCTTGGGCGCCTCCGGCCCTAACAAATCCGAACCAAACCTGACTAATCCGAACCAGCGCACAACTGGTCTATTTTCACTCCTAAAAAACACATGTACGCGACCACAGTAAAAAACGATACACAAAATCTCGCCTCAATTGAACCTGGAAAACCGGTCAAACTCAGATTCGAATTCGGTCGCAAAACGGTCGCGACCAGGTTCAAACTCGGTCGAGAAAAAACGCGACTCCCAGGACAATTACCTGGTACAAGATCACTGCAAACTAATATTATTAGGCAGTAGATCGCAAACGATCGGCCGCCTGTTCGGGGGTGATGTCTCGCTGGGGCTCGGCGAGCATCTCATAGCCGACCATGAACTTCCGAACGGTCGCCGACCGGAGAAGGGGCGGATAGAAGTGGGCATGCAGAGTCCAGTGGGGATGGTCTCCGCCATCCGTCGGCGCCCCATGCCAACCCATGGTGTACGGAAACGAGGTCTGGAAGAGGCCGTCGTACCGCTGAAGTCCGCGTTTGAGGATCAGGGCCAGGTCGCTCCGCTCGGCATCGCTAAGCTCCGGCATCCGTTGAACGGCCCGCTTGGGCAGAAGAAGATACTCAAATGGCCAAGTCGCCCAGAAAGGGACGACCAAAAGCCAATGATCCGTCTCCTCGACCACCCGTCGCCCGTCCTTGAGTTCCTCGACCAGGGTCCGGGCAAGCAAAGGCTCGCCGTGCCGTCGATAGAAGTCAAGTTGGCAATCCGACTCCCGTTGGACCAGAGTTGGCAGCGTATCGCTGGCCCAAACTTGGCCATGGGGATGGGGATTCGAGCATCCCATAATCGCCCCCTTGTTCTCGAAAAGCTGGACCCACCGATACCGGGCGCCAAGGTCCAAAACCTGCTCCGCCCAGGTATCTATAACCTGGCGAATCTCAGGAACCGCCATCTCGGCAAGCGTCAAGTCATGCCGAGGCGAGAAACAGATCACTCGGCACTCGCCCCGAACCGGCGCGACCTCAAAAAAGCCGTCAGGAGTCGCGAAAGGCTCCTGATCGAGCAAGGCAGAGAAGTCGTTCTGAAAGACGAACGTGCCCGTGTAGTCAGGATTGGACTTCCCTCCGGCACGCTCATTCCTTGGGCACAGATAGCAGCCAGGATCATAGTCCGGCCGACCCTCGATCCCCGCCGCTTCCTGCTGGCCTTGCCAAGGCCTCTGGGTTCGATGCGGAGAAACCAGCACCCACTCCCCGGCAAGCGGATTGAACCGTCGGTGAGGCACCTGCTCGAAGATCATGGGCATCCTAGTTTGGCCCATCATAATAAGCATCGATGGTCCTCCAAGTCGCCAGCCCGGCAAAAATTAACCTGTTTCTCGCCGTCGGGCCAAAGGACGAGATCGGCTACCACCCGATCCGAACCATCTTCCAAGCCGTCGGACTCTTCGACTCGGTAAAGATCGACTTGGCCGTCAACCAAACGACGGTTGAGTTCACCGGGCAAGAAGTTCCAGAGCAAAACACCGTCACCAAAGCCCTCCGACTAATGTCAGAGTTCGCCGACATGCCACCCATGGCAATCCAGATACAAAAGAACATCCCAGCCATGGCCGGGCTGGGCGGAGGATCATCAAACGCCGCCGCCGTAATCCGAGCCGCCCGCCACCTCGTCCCGGGCAAACTCACCAAGGAGGACGCCTTCGCGGTTGCAGAAGCCGTAGGCGCAGACGTCCCCTTCTTCCTAGTCGGCGGCCGTGCGAAGGGGGAGGGTTACGGCGAGAAGTTGACTCCTTTGCCAGACCCAACCGAACCGGAATGGGTGCTATTGGTGAAACCAGAATTCAACAACTCAACCCTCGAGATGTACGCTAAGCTCGACGACCTCACCTACCCATTCGCCGACTTTCCAACCAACGACCAGCCCTACAACGACTTTGAAAGGACAGCCTGCGAATGCACAGACATCGTCGAGCGCATATTAACCTTCGGCGCAAAGCAAAGCGGAATGACCGGATCAGGATCAGCGGTTTTTGGAATATTTGACTCCCAGCAAGCGGCTGAACAAGCCCAAGTCAGAGCCCAAAGCGAAGGACTAGGCGACACTTGGGCAGTCCCAATCCTCACCCGCAAAGAAAGCCTCATGATTCGGTCTGAAGATTAACACCCAGGTTGCCAATCATCCACTATGTGGAGCCAGCTTTCACGCGTCAGGTCGATCCGAAAATCACCGAGCAGTACTTGCTCACCCAGCCTGGCGTCGTAGACGCATCGGTGTGGTTTGAGTCAGGCGAAATGTGCGCCCACGTGACCCTGCTGGACACATCTGACCTAGGTCCCCACGAGTTACGCCTACAGTGCGCCTGCGAGCTAGGCATTCATCTCACACCTAAGCAGTTTATCTGCCTGAATGCGCGGCCAAAAGCCGCCTAGTCTTCCGCGTCGGCGTCTTCTTCGGCGGCGGGCTCGATATCCATTTCATCTTCGGCCTTGGTCGACTTGGGAGCCTCAGATTCCAGGCTCAAGAAGGCAATGTTCTTCGTTTGGCGATTCGGGCAGTTATTGCATACAAAGGTGACGTTCGCGCCCGCAAGCCAGCTTGGAACTTTTTCGAGCGTCTTTCCACAGGAACATTGAATCATTCGTTAATCTCTCCGATCGTTTCGTGATAGTGTTGGATTGTTTGCTGATGGCTGATATAGCCGTTGACCAGCATCACCGCCGATGCGGCGAAGTACAGCAGGAAAAGCCATCCTTCGCGCTTCTGGCCCGGGTCGCGAATCACGGGATCGCCGCCCAAAAAGGGGAGCCCGATAATGCCCAAGATAAATAGTATTCCGGCGATCCAGAAATAGGTGTTCTTGAACCAAACCGGTTTGGGCAGGGGTTTTTGGGGCTTCTTCTCAGACACGGACCCTAGAGTGTACCGGATTGGAAATTACGTCCTGGGCAGTTTAGACCCACGGCAAGTATTGGGCAAGCCAACCTTCCCGTGGTACAACGTAACGGCAAATGCGATCAAATTCCGAGGTGAAATAGGCATTGGGAAGGCTGTTATTAAGATGGATTCTATTGGCTTTCTCCGTATTTGCCGCTTCGATGGTGAGTCAGGCGGTTGGCCTAGGCTTCAAGGTGAAGTATCAGGAGGCAAACGACCTTATCACCCTTTTGATCGGGGTGGCGATTCTAGCTTTCCTAAACGCGACGCTTGGCAAAGTGCTCAAAGTCCTCACTTTGCCCCTTAGTTGCCTAACCTTAGGGTTTTTCTCATTGATCGTTAACGCTGTCGTACTAATGATGGCCGCAAGCTTTAAGCTCGGCTTTGAGATCACGGATACCGGATTCAACGCCTTTCTCGCCGCCTTGATCGCAAGCGTCATCATCGCTTTCATCAATGGCGTCTTAGGTGTATTCCTGCCCGACGACAAAGACGATGATTAACCGGTACAAGGTCCGGAAGCTCCTGGCTCCAACGGCTGGGCTCTGGGTCCCGACCCTAGTTGTCGTGCTCGGCCTCGTGCTCTTCTTCTCCGGGCTCGCATTAAGTCTGCAGGAACTTTTGGAGAACGGGTTGCGGGCGTTTGGCGATTGGGGTGGTCGAGTCCTTGCAAATGTCGTAGGCGAGGATCGCGATGTCAGTGCTCACCTCATGGGCGGCGGCTTCTTGATCTTAGGCTTCTACTTGACCTTTATCGGGGCTAAGGCGGGAGTCCGCAGAATCATGGATACCTTAACTCCTGGCAGGGGCCAGGGATTGGTAAACGACTTTGTTCGCCGCCAGCAGCTGGCGCACGGCCCGCACATCGTGGCATTGGGCGGCGGAACCGGACTAAGCACCCTCCTTCGAGGCCTCAAGCACCACTCCTCCAACATCACCGCCATCGTGACCGTTACCGACGATGGAGGATCGAGCGGGAAACTCATCAAGGACAAGGGGATGATCCCTCCAGGCGACATCCGCAACTGCCTGGTTGCCCTCGCGGAAGCTGAGAAGGCAATGACCGACCTGTTTCAGCATCGTTTTAAGAACGATAGCGGGACGCTTAGCGGCCACTCGATGGGAAACCTGTTGATCGCCGCTTTGGCCGACCAGTCTCGGGGAGATTTCGAGAAGGCGATCGAGTCCGCCAGCGCGGTTTTGGCGATCCGTGGAAAGGTGATTCCTTCCACGTTGGAGCATGTTCGATTGCGGGCCTTGCTTGAAGGCGGGCTGGAGATTTGCGGAGAGACCGCAATTGTCGAAGCTGGGCAAAAGATCCGCAAGGTCTTCCTCGACCCTGCCAGCGTTCCTCCACATCCGAGCGCCCTGGAAGCCATTTCAGACGCCGACATCATTTTGATAGGACCCGGAAGCGTTTTCACCAGTGTGATCCCGAACCTGCTCGTTCCTGGAATCGCCGAGGCCCTCAAGAACTCGCCCGCGCCAAAAGTCTATATTTGCAACGTTATGACCCAGCCAGGGGAGAGCGACTCCTTTACAGCCAGCGAGCATATTACGGCAGTTCTTAACAGCGTCGAGATGAAGATTTTCGACTATGTGATGATCAACACCGCTACACCAAGCGAAGCATCGGTTGTCTCGTACCGCGAGGCCGGACAGCACTGGGTTGAGCCGGACGTTGATCGGATTCGAGCGATGGGATTGAGGGTGATCTCCGGCAACTTCATGAGTGAAACCGACGTCGTTCGGCACGACGCTATGCGGGTTGCCGAAAGGGTGTTGAAGCTGGTGAATCGATGAGCGGGCATCTTGTGATTCTGAGTGGGCCAAGCGGAGTCGGAAAGGACACGGTAATCGACGCTTGGAGGGAAGTCAATCCCAAGGTTCAGCGAGTTGTTGCCTATACAACAAGATCGCCTCGAGATGGCGAAACTGATGGCCGAGACTATCACTTTGTGACCGTTGACGAGTTCAAAGCACTGGCAGCAGAAGGAGCGTTTCTGGAGCATAAGGAGGTCCATGGGAATTACTATGCGACTCCTTTGCGGGACATGGAGGCGATGCTCGATGAGGGCAGGATTGCAGTATTGAAGATCGACGTTCAGGGCGCTCTAACCGCAATGGCTCTTCGTCCAGATGCGCTTACCGCGATTTTGCTCCCTCCCAGCTGGGACGTGTTGGAGCAAAGGATTCGGGGTCGGGGCACCGAAGATGCGGCCTCGATCAACAAACGGCTGGCAAATGCCCGGGCAGAGATGGAGTTTGCGGATCGCTATCAACACCAAATTGTGAACGACGACTTGGAGACGGTAGTTGCAAGGCTTGAGGCGGTGGTTGCATAGCCGTGCCTAAGATAGTTCTGGGCGTTTGCGGATCGATCGCCGCCTATCGGGCGGCAGACCTAGCTCGCGATCTGATGAGGGCGGGGTGCGAAGTGCGGGTGTGTCTAACCGATTCCGCGCAGAAGTTCGTCACGCCGATCCTGTTTGAAACGCTGACCGGAAACCCATGCCTTATCGACACCTTCGATGAACCCGAGCGAGGCCGGATGGCGCATTTGGACTGGGCTCGTCAGGCAGACCTTCTCCTAATCGCCCCCGCGAGCGCGAATACGATCAACAAGCTCGCGAATGGCATCGGCGAGGACATGCTGACAACCATCGCCTTAGCGTTTGAGGGGCCTATGATGCTTGCTCCAGCCATGAATCCAGCGATGTATCAGCACCCGGAAACGCAGGCCTCTTTGAACAACCTTGTCGAACACGGAGCGACCCTTATCGAACCTACTGAGGGGGATGTGGTGGCGGGGGAGAGTGGGCAAGGAAAGTTGGCGGGTAACGCTGAGATAGTTGGCACGGCCCTGGCGTTGCTTAACAGATCGAACCTGTTGGCGGGGAAAAGGGTTCTGATCACCAGCGGGCCCACCCAGGAGCCCATCGATTCTGTGAGATTTCTATCCAACCGATCCAGTGGCAAAATGGGCTCGGCACTGGCTCAAGCGGCGCTTTTGATGGGAGCGGAGGTCAAGGTCATTGCCGGGCCCTCCATGGCGATTTATCCTCGAAATGCGCACGTTATCGAAGTGCGTACTGCGGAAGAGATGCACAAGGCTGCGCTTGCCGAGCTTTCATCTTGCGATCTGGCGATAGGGGCCGCCGCCGTCGCCGACTATCGCCCTTCGAATCCGCAGGAAGGAAAGATTCGGCGGAGCGATGATGCGATCAGCCTCGATCTCGTGCCGAACCCCGACATCATCGCTGAATTGGCGAAGTCCGGCAAACGAACTGTCGGCTTTGCAGCCGAGCCTTCGACAGACCTGACTGTCGCCATTGCCAAGATTCAGCGCAAGGGGCTTTATGCCATTGCTCACAACGACGTCTCGAATCGCGGGATCGGATTCGAATCGGACAAAAACCAGATCACTTTGATCCGCGCTGACGGAGTTCAAGAAACAAGCCCATTGGCGAGCAAGCTATTGGTCGCGCTTTGGCTTCTCGAGCGGATTGCGGAGTAGTTCGCTAGGCGATCTTTGGAAAACCCTCGCACTCCAGTATCCACTGAGCATGAGTCAATTGCTTTTCCATCGCCAAGGGTCCCGGCGCGCCCAGCGATTCTCGGCGTTGGATACTAGCCGCCGGACTCAAGACTTCAAGGGCGGCGACGGGAACGTCCGGTGCAATCTCGTT
Source organism: Fimbriimonadaceae bacterium (assembly GCA_014380605.1). Taxonomy (GTDB): domain Bacteria; phylum Armatimonadota; class Fimbriimonadia; order Fimbriimonadales; family Fimbriimonadaceae; genus 55-13. The sequence goes on from JACMJO010000124.1 coordinate 13,582, forward strand.
CAGGCGTGCGGCATCAAGATCTTCCAGCACCCATCCGCGTTCTATGCACCCTCTCACGACCGAGCCGACCAGTTCGTGAGCCTGTCGGAACGGAATGCCAGTGGTAGCGAGGAAATCGGCGAGATCCGTTGCCGTGGAAAAGTCGCCGTGAACGGAAGTGCTCATATGCTCCAAATTCCAGACTGCAGACTCCAACATCAGGTGGATCAGTTGAATCGAGTCCTTGACCTTGCCCATCGAATCGAACAAGGGTGGCTTGTCGTCCTGGGTGTCGCGGTTATATCCAAGAGGAAGCGCCTTCATGGTCGTGGCATTCGTGACCCAATTGGCGATAACCCGCCCGGTGCGGCCTCGTATCAGCTCTGCCATGTCCGGGTTGCGCTTTTGGGGCATGATCGACGACCCCGTGGTAACGCTGTCGGCAAGGGATACGAACCCAAATTCACGCCCCGACCACAAGACCAATTCTTGGCTGATACGGCTCAGGTCGATCATCAGGGCCGCACAGAGGTGGAGCGAATCCAATATGTAGGATCGATCGCTTGTCGCATCGAGCGCGTTTGGAATGGGGCCTAAGAAGCCAAGCTCTTGGGAAGTCATCTCCCGATCGATGGGAAAACTGGTCCCTGCCAATGCGGCCGAGCCAAGGGGCGAGTAATTTGCAAGCTCAAACAGCCGCTCCGCCCGCCAACCGTGCCTCTGCAAGGCCCAGAAATGGGCCATAAGGTGGAAACCTAACGTGATCGGTTGGGCTCGTTGCTGGTGGGTCCAGCCTGGCATCAGCGCACCCTTGTACTCGCCGCCCTTGGCCAAAAGCAAAGTTTGAAGCTTCTTGATCAGGTCGAATACTTCGACAAGCTCATTGTGAAGATACAGGCGGGTGTCGGTGGCAACCTGGTCATTACGGCTACGAGCGGTATGCAGTTTTCCTGCCACTTCACCAACGATCTCACTGAGTTTGACTTCTATGGCGGTGTGGATGTCTTCGACGTCATGGGGCAGGGATTCAGGCCCATCTTCGTGAATCTGTTCAAGGCCGCGGATGAGCGTCTCGGACTCCTCAGGCGTAATGATTCCGACGGCGCCGAGCATTCGGGCGTGGGCTACCGAACCAATCAAATCCTCCTGCCAAAAATTCAGGTCGGTGTGAATCGATTGGCCGAATCGGTTGACCAACGAATTTGTGTCCTCGGCGAAGGCGCCACCCCAGAGCTTCCTCATCGGCCTGCAAGCATAACCCAATACGCGGATTCGGCGCGACCTATCAGGACTCCTCGCCCATGACCGATAATATGGGAGTAGGAATTAACTGGTGGCCGAAGATCAACCTCGCATGATCGTTTTTTACGACGGACTCTGTGGATTCTGCGATCGCACGGTTTCGTACATCCTTCAGCGGGACCGGGATGATCGTTTTCGATTTGCACCATTGCAGAGAGACCTTGCCGAGGAGATCCTCCCCAAGCACGGTAAGAATCCCAAGGATTTGGATACGCTTTACCTTCTAGTCGACCAAGGTTTGCCCACCGAGCGGGTGCTCGACAAGTCATCGGCTGCGGTGCACATCGGCAAGACACTTGGTGGATTCAGCCGATTCGGGATGACGCTCGTCGGCATCCTGCCCAAGCCAATACGAGATTGGGGATACGACCGAGTCGCGAAAGCCCGATACAAGCTCTTCGGCAAGATGTCGGCTTGCCGCATTCCTTCTGCTCAAGATCGGGCCAAGTTCCTTGGCCTCTAGGCTCTCTTAAGACCCTCTCGGACTGCCATCAAGGCTGCTTGCGTGCGATCTTGGACGCCAAGCTTGGCCAGGACATTGCTCACATAGCCCTTCACCGTGCCCTCAGTCAGGCTAAGGTCGTTCGCAATCTCCTTGTTGCTCCTCCCGCTTGCGATCAGGCGCAGAATGTCCATTTCTCGCGCGGTCAGTTCCTCCAGTGGAGAATGGTCTTGCTTGCCGCTAACTTCATTGACCAGCTGGACTTGCGCATCCGCATGGAGAACCGATTTGCCCTCCGCTGTGGACCTAATGGCATCCAAAAGCTCATGCTTGGCGACGTCCTTGAGTATAAACCCAAGCGCGCCCGCCCGAAGCATTTCCCTCACAATCCCCGGCTCCAAGTAAGAGGTCAAAACCAAGACGTTCGTCGTTGGAGACGCCGCTTTGACCTTCAAGACCGCCTCCGAGCCGCCAGACTTGGGCATTCGGAGGTCCAGAAGCGCGACATCGGGATGATGCTTTCGGCAAACGGCTTCGGCTTCATCGCCATTGCCGGCTTCGGCGACTATTTCAAAGTCGCGCTGGCCAACAAATAGCGCCCTTAATCCTTCTCGAACAATCTCGTGATCGTCGACGATTACAATTCGAATCGCCATTACTTTGCGTCCTCTTCCCAAAAGGCTTCGATCGTGGTGCCCTGGCCGGCGGCCGTCTCGACGCAGAATTCCGCGCCAATCTCAGTCGCCCTTTCCTTCATGCTGGTCAGGCCCAAACCCGACCGACGTTTGTTCTTGCTCTCCCGTTTCAATCCCATACCATCATCCTCAACTCTCAGTTTGACGCTCGCGCCAATAGATTGCAACACAACCCGAACGTGTTTGGCATTTGCGTGTTTGGCTATGTTGTTCAATGCCTCTTGAGCAATGCCAAGAAGCTGTTCCTCCACATTTGCAGGCGATCCCTGATAGCTTGTATCGACAAGCATGTACTCGGGCAGACCCACCACGGTCGCCGCGTAGGACGAGATTCGCTGTCCCAGGGAAAGGATCTTGGGTTGCGAGTGAACCGGCCTTAGCTCCTCCAACAGCGTCCTCATCTCCTGAAGGCCCCTTCGGCTCAGACTGTTAATGCGCTCAACGATCTCATTAGGGGGAACTTGCCCAGGCTCCAGGGTCTGAGCCAACAGGTTCAAACTGAAGAGTACTTGGGTAACGGAGTCGTGAAGGTCGCGAGCAATCTTCCTGCGCTCCTCCATTACCGCCAGCTTCCTGCCCGACTCGATGAGGGCATCGTGATCTCTGCGAATCGCCAATGCCGATGCCAACTGGGCCGCCGTTGTTTGGAACGGCATCAGCTCATCGTCGGTCCACTCGTGCGGCTTTGGATCGCTAAGGATAACCAACCCGATTCGCAATCGATCCGCCATAAGAGGAACAAGTGCAACAGCCGGGCGGCGATCTCGTCTTTGTTCTTCACGAAGAGACTTCGGGACGCCTGGATCGGTGAGCGCATTAGCGATTCGTACGGTTTTGCCTGCCGCTAGAATAGGGTCCAGAAAGTCTCGCTTGGTGGGGACGCGATACTCCATCAGCTCGACCTTATCGCCCGGGCTCCAGCGCCCTCGAACAATGTTTCCGACCTTATTGCCTTGGTCGTCGAACTCATAGAGGACAAGCGTGCAGGTGTACCGGCCGTTCGCCGCAACCTGGGCTAGGTAAGCGTGGATGACCTCCCCCACCGACATCGCGTTGCCGATTCTCTCGGTGGCCTGAAGGACGTGCGACGTCCTCACGATGGACCTCTCGTTCTCGGTAAACAGTCGAGCGTTTTCGATTGCGATTGCGGCATGTCGAGCAAGGTGCTCTAACTGAGTCACATCTTCCGGACTGAACCGACGACCTTTTTTGGCGCCGATGCCAAAGAATCCGGTCATCTTTTCTCGCCAGAAGATCGGAACCCCAATGACCGCGTTATCCTGAACGCCCGGGATATCGTCTGCTCCAAGCTCCCCGTATCGCTCTAGAACGATCGGCTGTTGAGACTCAAGCACGCGACCCGCCAGGCCAACCCCTCGCAACCACTCGCTCCCCAACTCTTTGACCGGCATCTTGTGGGTAGCTTCAATGCGAACCAAATCGGCGTCGCTGTCGACTAAGCCGATGCTGCCGTCGTCCGCTCGGAGGAGTTCGCAGGCGCTCTCAACGATTTGCGTGAGCAAGCGACGCAAGTCTAGCTCGCTGCTGATGTTTTCGACGATCCGTCGGAGAGTTTCCCCCTGTTGGATCGATCCCTTGACGGGCTTACTTCCACTCACGCTGAATCTATTCTAGTGCGAGATCGACCGCTTGTCGAACTAACTTATGTTGGGGTTACCACCGAATCAGATTCGCGCCCCAGACCAACCCTGCCCCAAACCCAACGGTCAGCACATTCATCCCGGGCTTGAGCCGCCCTTCCTCGACGGCCTCGGAAAGGCCGATAGGGATCGAGCCCCCACTGGTGTTGCCATATTTCTGAACGTTTACAAAGACCTTCTCAGGAGGTAACCCAAGCCTCTTGGCCGCGGAATCGATGATCCGAAGATTAGCCTGATGGGGGACGAAGAGATCGATCTCTTCCGGCGTCATATTAAGCTCATCCAACAGTCGACAGCAAGCCTCTCCCATCGCGTTCACCGCGAAGCGATAGACCTCGGCGCCTGCCATAAAGATGCTGCTTCGCTTTCCTTCGGCTTGGACGCTACAACTGGGATACCGGCTACCGCCGACTTCAAGGTTAATGTGAGGCGCTCCGGTGCCATCGGACAGAAGAACCGTCTTCACAACTCCCCGATCAGTGTTCTCAGTCGCCTCCAGAACCACCGCCCCGGCTCCATCTCCAAACAGGACGCAGGTAGATCGATCCGTCCAGTCGACAAACTTGGTGAGGGTATCAACCCCGATTACAAGAACCTTCTTCGACGCGCCCGATTCGATCATTGCCGCCGCGCTCGCGAGCGAGTAGATGAACCCCGCGCAAGCCGCCCCAAGGTCGTAGGAACCCGCATTGGTTGCCCCAATTCCCGCCTGAATCAGGCAACTTGTGCTGGGGAAAAGCATGTCTCCGGTGACGGTTCCGCAAACGATCAGGTTCAAATCGTTCGGTGAGACATTTGCCATTGCGAGCGCCTTCTTCGACGCTTCGATGCCGAGAGAGCTGCAGGTCTCTTCGGCGGAGCAGATGCGACGCTCTTTGATACCCGTGCGCTGGGTGATCCACTCGTCGTTGGTGTCGACCAACTTTTCGAGGTCGGCGTTGCTGAGAACTTTTGTTGGCACGGCATGGCCGATGCCGGTAATCACGGCCTTAGTGGGCATGTAGAAACTATTGTGGCACGGATAAATCGGCCAGGGCAGGAGGTGCCTAAGACTGTTTGGGCAGGTCTCGAGCCATGCTATCTCGAATAGTGGCCACCAAGTCTCCGTCGATCGCCCTCTGGGCCATAAGAACGGCATTCTTGATGGCTTTGGCGCTGGATCGCCCGTGCGCGATGATGCAGATTCCATTGAGTCCAAGCAAGGGAGAGCCTCCCACCTCGGCATAGTCCATCTTCTTTCGAACGGGGGCCATTGCTTTGCGCATGGGGAGGTAAGCCAGCTTTGCAAGAGGGTTCGATGGGACTTCGTTCCGGATCAGTTCCCCCATGAACTCTGCGGCGCCCTCGCAGGTCTTCAGCACGATGTTGCCCACGAAGGCATCGCAGAGAACAACGTCCACATCCGCCCTGAACATGTCCTTGCCTTCGATGTTGCCCGCGAACCACGGATATTCGGACAACAGAGTGTGACATTGCTTGGCCCAGGCGCTCCCTTTGCCGTCTTCCTCTCCAATATTGAGCAGATAGACCTTGGGAGTAGGCCGCTTCTCAACCTTTTGCATATAGGCTCGGCCCATCACGGCAAACTCCAGGATGTTCTCGGGATCGATATCGGGGCTGGCCCCGGCATCTAAAAGTAGAAATCCATTGCCCCGACTGGGGATCATGCTTCCAATCGCGGGGCGGTGGATTCCCTCAATCTGTCGCCAGGTCAGAAGGCTGATTGCCGTTGCCGCGCCCGTGTTGCCCGCCGATACAAACGCCGCCGCTTCGCCACTCTTGACCAGATTAGCGGCGACCGCCATGGAGGAGTCCTTCTTCTTTCTAATGGCTTCGGTCGGCTTCTCGTGCATGTCCACAACTTGAGTTGCAGGCACGACCTGAATGTTCTTGGGCGGATTCAGGCCCAGATGAGGCTCGATTGACTCTGGTTGGCCAACGAGAAAGATCTTATGGGAAATAAGGGGTGCGGCTTGGACTGCACCGAGCACGATCTCGGCGGGAGCGTAGTCGCCCCCCATGGCGTCTAGCGCAATGTTCAAGCTTCGATGTCCCCTGGTCGAATTAGGTTTGCCAGCTTTTCGAACTCGGGCCTCCCAGACTGGATCGTAGGCGCTCGGCCCTCGGCTTTGGCTTTAGCAATGGGGCACTCTCCGTCCCACCCAAACTCGCATAGAGGCTGGATGGGAATGTCCATCAGCAGGCCCTGTCGCAGGAGGTTTTCAACGATGAGGTTGTTCTCCTCAAAAAGCTCAAACGGCTCGTCTGCGGCAACCTTGGCAAAGTCCCCGCTTCCGTAACTGCTGGGGATTCCTGCGACGGGGAACTGCTCCTCGATATCGAAGGTGATGTCGACTTCTACAGGTTCGCTGCACCTTGCGCATTCAAGCACGGCGCGAGTGGAGAACTTACCGGTAACGAGAAGGATATTTCCGGTGCTGATAGCTTCCAGATAGCCTTCAAGTGGCTTAACTAGGTCGAGGTCTTCCTCTTCAGGAAGCTCGGTGGCGATGTCGACTTCTAGCTTCCGTCCGGGATGCTGGAGCACATCATTCAAGTCGAGCAAGTCGTCCCGTCTCATGATGTGGGGCCAATTGTACCTCTGCGGGACCGCCCCTGTCCCACGGGCAATCCCAACCGTTATTCCGACCGAGCACGCACCAACAAATGAGTGGACTCAGGGATTGAGGCGAGTGGAGGAACCTGGCCGTAAGTCACATGGCGTTGGTGCAAGCCAGATCGTCGTTTAGCACATTGGGAACTTAATAACGGTCACAGTCAATAGAGAGATCAAGCATCGATTTCTTGACGGCAGTCATAAAACAGCGCCACGCTTACCCGCCAAGCGAACCTTCCCTCATTTCTTTCGCGGAATCGACAACTAAACAGGCTTTTCAACCCGTCGCTAACAATTGCGGGATTAGTTGCTATACTAGGTCCCAGTTACCCGCATCTAGGGGATTTTGCATGCGTGGACGAGGTGAACAGGTTTTGAGAAAGCTGGTATGGGCATTAGCCGCCGCGTCGGTTGTCGTCGTGGGTTGTGGTGGAGGCGGAGGCGGAGGTGGAGGAAATCCACCCCCGCCAGGTGGCGGTGGCTCGTTTGTGAAATTGCCGCTTAGTCCTGCACAGGTATCGATTTCGTTCCTGACCGGAGCGGGTCGTGCGCCTGGCGACATGACGGCGATTATTCGTCGCGCCGTTCTAAGAGACGACTTCGGTGAAGTCGAAACGATTCTGAATCCCGAGAGAAGCCTCCTTCTTAACGGCTATACCCACCAGATCGTAAACATCATCGTTCCCACTCTGAACTCCCGGTTCTTCCAGAACTACCTTCTGGAAGTCAAAGAACTCCGAGTCGACAATGGCTCGCCATTTCCCGATGTGTTCCCTTCGGGTGGCTCTTCGCCGCTTGTTCAGATGGAGTTCCCTGCGAGCATTCGAGCCCTTCCAGGCCGCACGACGTCGCTTGCCGTTCGACTCGACGACACGATGTTCGACGTCAACGCGATCGATCCAGCTCCGATCTTCCAAGAGCAGA